>DATGGJ010000248.1:0-8062 GCA_035308585.1 Terriglobales bacterium | reverse complement strand
GGCCCAACATCGAGCACTACGTCAAGATCGTGCGCGACAAGGCGCTGCTGCGCGGGTTGATTCATGCCGCCAACACCGCCATCGCGCGCGCCGCCGAGCAGTCCGATCCGGCGGAAGAGATCCTCGACGCCGCCGAAGCCGCCATCTTCCAGCTCTCCGAGAACCGCATCGGACGCGGCTTCCTCGACATCCGCGAAATCGTCAAGGAATCCTTCGGCTCCCTCGACGCTCTCTACGAGCGCGGGCAGCGCATCACCGGCCTGGAAACCCACTTCGTGGATTTCGACAACATGACCAGCGGGCTGCAGCCCTCCGAC
Organism: Terriglobales bacterium; assembly: GCA_035308585.1. Classification (GTDB taxonomy): domain Bacteria; phylum Acidobacteriota; class Terriglobia; order Terriglobales; family Acidobacteriaceae; genus JAICWP01. The sequence goes on along the minus strand of DATGGJ010000248.1, from coordinate 7,745 downwards.
CTGATCATCGTCGCCGCCCGCCCTTCCATGGGCAAGACCGCCTTCGCCATGAACATCGCGGAGAATGCGGCGGTGCGCGACAAGAAGGTGGTGGGCATGTTTTCGCTGGAAATGTCGCGCGAATCTCTGTTGCTCCGCCTGCTGTGCTCCCACGCCCGGGTGGATTCCCACAAGATGCGCACCGGCTTTCTGGGCCGGGAGGACTATGCCAAGCTGGTGACCGCGTTGGGTGAATTGAGCGAATCGCCCATCTTTATTGACGACACCCCTGGCATTTCGCTTTCGGAAATGCGGGCCAAGGCGCGGCGCCTGCAGCAATCGCAAGGCCGGCTCGACCTGATCATCGTGGATTACCTGCAGCTCATGTCCGGAAGCGGCATGGGTGGGCGGCGATTTGAAAACCGTACCCAGGAGGTTTCCGCTATCTCCCGCGGCCTGAAAGGCTTGGCCAAGGAACTGCGTGTGCCTCTGGTCGCGCTCTCCCAGCTCAGCCGCGCCCCGGAAAGCCGGGGCGGCGACCACCGGCCGCAGCTTGCCGACTTGCGCGAGTCCGGCTCCATCGAGCAGGACGCTGACGTGGTGGCTTTTATCTTTCGCGAAGAAGTCTACAAGCACGACGACCCTGACCTGGATGGCCTGGCCGAACTCATCATCGCCAAGCAGCGCAATGGGCCCACGGGCAAGGTGGATTTGGCCTTCATCAAGCGCAGCACCCGCTTCGAGTCCCGCGCCAGCGAGTGATCTCACTACAAAAGGACACGAAAAGAGACGAGAGTCTGGAGAGCTTTTTGGTTCTAACCTTCGTGGTCCATCGTGCCCTTTGTGGTGAGCTATAGGTTTTCTGTGCAAAACTGCCTGGTTGCCTTAATTTTTCTGGCTCTCGGCGGGAACGAGTGCTAATCTCGCCGGCTGCCCTAAGGTGTTGCATCTACAACCTTTAGGCCATGCTCCAGGAGTGCTGCAATCGAGGTAAGTTGATGAATTCAGGTGCCCTGCCGAGCCTGCCGTCCGCGAATCCACAAGCTTTTCCACAGCTTGTTGGAAAAGGAAATACCAGCTCTTAGCCTTTAGCAGTCAGCATTTAGTCCCTGAAACGTTCACTTCAAAGTTGGATTGCGCGGAGGCAGCTGACCGGGGCTTGTCGGGGAGACCGCTGCGGTTCACCGGCTAAATGCTAACTACTAATTGCTAACTGCTTGTTCTATTTAACGTTGCTCACCCGGCCCTGTAAACCATCTTCCCCGCTACCATGGTCGCCACCACCCGTCCCGTGAGTTGCCAGCCATCAAAGGGACTGTTGCGGGCCAGGGAGTGAGATTTGCGTACATCGTAAGTCCAGCGCGCCTTGGGATCGAAGATGGTCACGTCAGCGTGATAGCCCCGCTGCAGGCTGCCGCGTGACTTCAACCCAATGACCCTCGCCGGCCCGGAAGTGAACAGCTCTACAATCCGGCTAAGGGGCACGCCACGTTCGCGGTGGAGTTTGCTGATGGCCAGGCCCAGCGCGGTCTCCAGTCCGATGATGCCGAAGGCGGCACGCTCGAACTCCACCTGCTTTTCGTGCAGCGCGTGGGGCGCGTGGTCGGTGGCGATGGCGTCCACCGTGCCGTCGGCGAGCGCTACCTGCAAAGCCTCCCGGTCGGCCGCCGAGCGCAGTGGCGGGTTCATCTTGAAGTTGGTGTTGTATTCGCCTACGTCCTCATCGGTGAGCGCGAAATGGTGGGGCGTAGTCTCGCAGGTCACCTTCGCGTGGGCGCGCTTGCCCCGGCGCACTGCCTTCAGGGCCTCGGCCGTGGAAAGGTGGGCTACGTGATAATGCCCGCCGGTGGCCTGCGCCACCTGCACGTCGGGCTCGATGACGCTGGCTTCAGCATCCACCGGCATTCCCCTCAAGCCCAGGCGGAACGCGGTAGGACCGTCGTGCATGGAGCAGCCCGCGGTTCGCCGAGTGTTCTCCGCGTGCTGGATCACGGGAAGATGCAGTTGAGCGGAGAGCCGGAGCGCCTCCTCCATTACTGCGGAGTTAAGGATGGGCCTGCCGTCGTCGGTGAAGCCTACCGCACCCGCCTGGTGCAGGGCGCGGAAATCAGTCAGCTTCTCTCCAAGACTGCCGTGCGTGGCGGCAGCGATGGGGAAGACATTGACTACGGCGCCACGCTCCGGCTGCAGCATCCAGGCGGTAATTTCCGGCGAATCGTTCACCGGCACGGTGTTGGGCATGGCGCAAACCGTGGTGAAGCCGCCCGCCGCCGCGGCCGCCGTGCCGCTGGCGATGGTCTCCTTGTAAGCCTGGCCGGGCTCGCGCAAATGAACGTGCAGGTCTATAAAGCCGGGAGCGACGATGAGCCCGCGCGCGTCGAAAGTCTCGTCGGCCGAGCCGCGAATCTTTTTGGGGGGCGCCACCTCCGCTACCCGCCCATCGCGCAGCAACACGTCGAGCTCGGCATCCACCCGCGCCAGCGGGTCAATCACCCGGCCGCCGCGAATCAGAAGAGAGCCCGGTTTGTGATTCCCTTTCCTCACCCTTCGTTCATTTACTTCTTTTCCGCGGATGCACACGGATTCTCGCGGATCTTCTTTTTATCATTCTCAAAGATATAGCGACGGAACCGGGCCCTCGGGCCGAAAATTGAAGAGCAAGCCCACCTGAACGTCACTTCTTTTCCGCGGATAAACACGGATCTTCGCGGATCTTCTTTTTATCATTCTCGAAGATATAGCGGCGGAACTGAGCCTCGGGGCCAAAGTTGAAGAGCAACCCGACCTCGATTTCGGTTGCCCTCAGGTAATTTAACAGCTGTTTTTCCCAGGCTGGGTCAATACCGCGGCCCGTCTTCAGTTCGACAATTACCTTTTGCTCAACCAGGAGATCGGCGCGAAAATCGCCGATCTGTTGCCCATGGAACCAAACCGGAACTGAAATTTGTCGTTGAAAGAAAATGCCATTTTCAGCCAGCGCAATCGAGAAGGCCTGCTCGTAAACCGACTCCAAGAAGCCATGGCCGAGTTCGTTATAGATGCTAAAGAAAATACCGATAATCTTTTCTGTCAGTTCTCCATGTCTTAATCCGCGATCATCCGCGTAGATCCGCGGAATGGAAGTTGAAGTCCTCATTCGAGACCTCCAATGCCCCAGCGCCAGTCTACTTCTTTACCGCAGATAAACACGGATTCTTCTGATGGGTGTCTTATTCACTTCTTTCGTATCCGCGGGCATCTGGGGGATGGAATTTGACGTTTTCATTTCGCGGCACCCAGAGCCCGCGCCAGAATGGCCATACGAACGATGACCCCGTTGTGCACCTCTTCCCGGATGACCGCCTGCGGGCAATCCGCTACCTCGCTGCTCAACTCCATGCCGCGGATGATGGGTCCAGGGTGCATGACCAGCGCCCCCGGCTTCGCCAAACGCAGCCGCGCCGCGGTCAGCTGATACTTGGCGATATATTCGCCCACGTCGAAGTGCATCTCCGCCAACCGCTCCTTCTGCACCCGCAGAAGCATGATTACGTCGGCGCCGCGGATGGCCTCTTCCAGGTGGCGCGTGATGCGCAGCCCCTTAACCAGCGTGGCGGCGGTTTCAGGCACAAATTCCGGCGGCCCGCACAGCGTGAGCTGCACCCCGAACTTGCTGAGCAGATGGATGTTGGAGCGCGCCACGCGGCTGTGATAGATGTCGCCCACAATGGCCATGCGCTTGCCGCGCAGGTCTTTCATGTGCTGCAGGATGGTGTAGGCGTCAAGCAGCGCCTGCGAGGGATGCTCATGCATGCCGTCGCCGGCATTGATGACGGGCACGTCCAGATGGGCGGCGATAAGATGGGGCGCGCCGGCATTGGGGTGGCGGAAGACGAGCGCGTCGCAGCCCACGGCCCGCAGGGTGTAGCCGGTATCGAGCAGCGATTCGCCTTTCTCAATGCTGGAGCCGCTGGCGTGCACCAGCAGGGTGACGGCGCCCAGCCTCTTGGCCGCCATTTCGAAGGAGGTGCGGGTGCGGGTGGAAGCCTCGTAGAAGACCAGACCCACAGTCTTGCCGCGAAGCAACGGACGAGGCCGGCCGCGCTGCATGCGGCGCGCCAGTTGCAGCAGGCCGGTGATCTCTTGCGCCTGCAGGTGTTCGATTCCCAACAACGAGCCCCGCGCAAACGCACTCATGCCCGGCGACCCTGCCTCGCACGCGCCTGGGCCAGGACCGGCATCAGCTCTCCCGCTCCACCAGCAACACCTTCTCGGCGTTGTCCACTTCCTTGAGCTTGACCTCAATGATCTCGCTGTCGGTGGTCTGCACCATGCGCCCCACGTAGGTGGCCTCGATGGGCAGTTCGCGGTGGCCGCGGTCAATCAGGACGCATAGTTGCACCCGCCGCGGACGGCCGTGCACGAACAGCGCGTCCATGGCGGCACGCGTGGTTCGCCCGGTGTAGAGCACATCGTCCACCAGCACCACGTGCTTGCCGGTGGCGGAGAACTCCAGGTCTTTCTCCTGCACCACCGGCTTGTGGTCAATGGTGGAAAGGTCGTCGCGGTAGAGGGTTATGTCCAGGCTGCCCACGGGCACGGGCTTGTCTTCGATTCGGCCGATCAGTTTGCCCAGGCGCTCGGCCAGGGGCACGCCCCGCCGGCGGATGCCCACCAGGGCCAGGTCCTCCACGCCATTGTTCTTCTCCACAATTTCGTGGGCCAGGCGCACCAGGGTGCGTTCAATTTCGGAGGCGGACATCAGTTGCGCCTTCTGGCGCAGCTTGGGCGGGCGAGGTACGGGTTGAGCAGTCATCGAAGCGGCATGATACGCGGTGGCCCCGTTTGAGCACAAGTTGAGGCGCTTTGGCGGCTTCCGAGCCTCCAGCTGAAATCCTGAGCGAAGCGAAGGAGCTGCCGTTTGGCGGTGTTCCGTCTGTGATTTGTAAGAACCGCTGGCTAAAAACCTCTACCGCCGAGCCGCAGAGTACTCTGAGGAGGCCTTTAGAAATATGTTCTCGGCGCTTTTGGCGTACCCGGCGGTGAATGGGCCTACAGCGAGCGCGTCTCTCTTTTGCGTGAAATCGCGGCCGCGAGGGCGCCGCCCAGGGTGGAGACGGCCACGAAAAGCACCAGCATCAGCACGATTCCCAGAATGACCAGCATGCGCATGCCTTCGGGGGTCAGGAACTGCTGCACCATTTGCTGCGCCTCGGGGTTACCGCTTCGCGCCGCCGAGGCTTTCAAGGCCTGCTCCAGCGTCGCCCGCAGCTGACCGCTGCTGCGCATGGCCAGCAACTGCACCAGGGAGAGCAGGCCAAAGATGACAAAGCCCATCAGCCCGGCCATGGCACCCAGACGCGCACCCATTCCGGCGGTCAGCGCGCCAAGGTGTTGCCGGCGGCGATAGATCACCACCGCCAGCATGCCGCCGCCCAGCATCCACGCCAGGAAGGCCAGTTGAGGCACACCCGTGACCAGCATAAGGATCAGCGCCGCCAAGGCTCCCAGCCCGGCTGCCAGGTTGGCGGCCCGCCAGGCGCGCGACCACGCCACCTCCCCCAATTGCCTCAGCGCCACCGGAGGCGGCATGTGCCCTTCCAGGATGGAGGCGGGCGAGTGAGTTGGCGCCGGCTGTACGGCCGCCATGACCCTGATTTGCGGGGCGCCACATTGCGGGCAGAAAGGCACTCCGTCTTCTACCGCCTTCCCGCACCGGTGGCAGGCATGCTCCATCAATTCCAAGCTATCAGCCGCGGAACGGGAGATGCAAGGAAGCGGGAGTCAGGAGTCGGGTAAAGCAGTTCGGCGACCAAAACATCACCAACGGGAACGGAATATTGGGGTTCGGTGTCTGAATCAGTGTGTCGCGACCGGTATTAGTGGCGGCCGTTGTCCTCGCGGCCGCAGTAATCGCTGTCCCCGCCTACCGATGGTATGACCGGTTCCCTTGGGTTGAGTGGGCTGCTTACTGGCACGCGCAGCGCGGCAGCATTAATTGTGGTCACCTGACGACGGCAGATGGCGTGCCCCACATGGATCCAAACGCAGCGATTCAGTGCGCGTTGGGCGCACATGTGCGCCGGCAGCCGTTTTATATCACCTTCGATGTGTACGGTATTGATGAACAGATCTCTAACGGGATCGTTGGGGACTCTCAGGGGAACGCAATTGAGATTTTCTATGCATCAGGGATGGTGACCTCCCCGGCTAATACGCTGCTTCGCTATCGGTGCCCGACGCCAACCCGACTTCAGCTCGCATCCCCTGTCATCAGCATTCCACGACTGCACTGCGAACCATTGCCACCCGCGACGCTGGAGAAAGACCACATCTTCTGGTGATGCCCTGGAGAACCGACTACCGACTCCTGACCCCCGGCTTTACATGGGCTGCGATTCGCCGCGGGTTACGACATAGACGAGCGCGAAGTCGCTGCCGTTGTCCTTGGGCTCCACCGCTACCAGGTGGAAGTTATCGGTCATGCCGGCTTTCAGTTCCACGCCCTTGCCGTCGCCTTTATCGTCGCCGCAGGTGAGCGGCTTGGCCTTCTGGTCCTTATCGTGTCCAAGATCCATTTCGTTATCGTGGCCGTGCCCCTTGCATTCCAGCACGTTGCCATATTTCTGCAGGTCTTTTTTGTAGTAGGCGATCACCTTATCGGGTGTGTCCTCGGTGTGATAGCCGATAACCAGCACCTTCACCCCGAACATGGAGCTGGAGATGTTGACGTTGGCGGCATTGTGGTCGTTGCCTTCCACCTTCTGCTTGGCCCCGGGATAGACGCTGAGCCCGATTTGCGCGGGGGTGGGATTGGTGCGCACCTGCAGCGCGCCCAGGGGAGTGCGGATATCAACGTTCTTGTTCTCGCCCTTGTCGTCCACCTTCATGCTGCAGGCAGCCAGGACTATCAGCATCGCCACAGCCGCTCCCCAGGTTGTTTTACGGATGATTTCCCGCCACATGATTGCCTCCTGTTGCCGCCACCACCGCAGCCTTCTCCAATCCCGCTCCGCGCTGGGCCACCTGTGGAATGGTGACCGGCAAATGCCCGCGCACGGGAATTTCGCCGAACAACGCCTTCACCGCGCTATCTTCACTGACGCTGGCGTTGGAAAAGGTGCACATGTAATTTGCTATTTGGGGAAAATCGCCGGCCACGTACGGATTGCCCACCGCCACCACCATCGTTTTCGGTGCGGCTGCCTGCAGAATCTTGCCCAACAGTTCGCCGCGCGCGTCGTTCAGCCCCACAGTGTTCTCCACCTGTCCGGCAACCTGGACCGCCTTGCCCGCTGTGGGTATCTCGTATACCGCCGCCACCACCTTCTGCGCGCTCTGTACCGCCGAAAGCACCTGGTCAGTCATGGCCGCCGCCGTGCGCGTATCCACGTAGAGGATGTTGGCGTCCGGCCGCCGCTGCTGCACTTCACGCACGAACTCGCGCCCCGGGTTCATGCGCAGGTCATCGCAGAAGACCACCACCACCAGCCGGTTGGTGACCTCCACTGCTGGTTGATACGGAAGGTTGGGCGCTCCGGTTCCCTGAGCAGGCAGAGGTTGCAGAGGCAGCACCTGGCCGTTATCGCGCACCAGGGTGACGGCGTGGTCGGCCACCTGCTGTCCGAAGGCCAGGTTTTCCGGCGTGCCTATCACCTTGGCCAGTTGGTCAATTTCCACCAGGCGAGCCTTGTTAAGTCCTACGGAGGCTTTGGCTTCGAGGATTTTGAGCACCGACTGGTCTACCCGCGACTGGGGAATCTCCCCGCTTTTCACCGCCTTGAGCA
>DATGGJ010000247.1:0-3432 GCA_035308585.1 Terriglobales bacterium | reverse complement strand
CAGCCCCCAGACATAGAGCCGGCCCAGGAGCACAGCCTGGGCGCCGAGGGCGAGCGCCTTAATGGCGTCAGCGCCGCGGCGAAGGCCGCTGTCGAAGAGCACGGGGATGCGGCGATTGAGAACGCGAACTACGGCCGGGAGGGCGTCCAAGGCGGCAATAGCGCCATCTACCTGGCGGCCGCCATGATTGGAAACGATGAGCCCGTCCATGCCGGCGTCGAGCGCGCGCTGGGCGTCCTCGGCATGCAGAATGCCCTTCAGGAGAATGGGCAGGCGGGTATGGCGGCGCAGGAAACTCAGGTCGTTCCAGGTGAGAGACGTATTGGAGCAGATGCCGGCCCAGAGCCGCACCGCGGCCACGGGATCTTCCTGCGGCGGGCGCGGCAGGAGAGAGCGAAAAACCGGGTCAGTGAAGAAATTAACCAGGCCCTCCGCCTGCAGGAAAGGCAGGTAGGGATGCTGCAGGTCGCGCTCGCGCCAGCCCAGAATGGAGGTATCGAGGGTGACCACCAGGGCGGAGTAGCCGGCGGCTTCGGCCCGGCGCAGCAGGCTGGCGGTGACCTCGGGATGGGTGGTCCAGTAGAGCTGGAACCAGCGGGGCGCGTCGCCACAAGCCTGCGCCACCTGCTCCAGGGGGCGCGAGGAGAGGGTGCTGAGCACGCTGGGAAGGCCGAGGGAAGCGGCGGCGCGGGCGGTGGCCAGTTCGGCTTCGGCATGAATAATGCCTTGCACTCCCACCGGGGCCAGCAGCAGGGGGGCGGGCAGGGCGCGGCCCAGCAGTTCGATGCTCAGGTCGCGTTGCGATACATCGCGGAGCATGCGGGGCACAATGCGCCAGCGATAGAAGGCCTCGAGATTGGCGCGCGCCGTCTGCTCCCCGCCCGCGGCCCCGGCCACGTAGTCGTAGGCCCGCGGCTCCAGGACTTCCTTCGCCTTCTGCTCCAGCAGCACGGGGGAAACCGGCACCGCCGGCTTGCCGCCTTGGAGGCCGGCCTGGTAGATGTGGAGTTGACGCTCGATGCCCGAATACTTCGCGGGCGCTGCCTTGCTTTCCATATCGGACGGCGATTGTACAACGCTGCCCCCGCTCACCCCGGTATTGCAGTAAATTATTCGAGTGGGGGATTACGATTATGGCGAATGCAGCGATTTCCGATCTGGCGAGCAAGACCTGTGTTCCCTGCCGCGGGGGCGTGCCGCCTCTGAAAGGCGCGGAACTGGAATCATTTAAAAAGCAGCTGCCGGGCTGGACCGTGGTCAACGAACATCACCTGACCCGCACCTTCAAATTTCCCGACTTCCGCCAGGCCCTGGAGTTCGTCAATCGGGTGGGCGAACTGGCGGAAGAACAGGGCCACCACCCCGACATCGTGCTGAAGTGGGGCGAGGTGGGAATCACCACCTACACCCACAAGATTGATGGGCTAACGGAGAGCGACTTCATCCTGGCGGCAAAAATTGAGCGCCTGGCGAAATAGATGATGCGCGGCGGGCCCGTCCGCCGGCCAGTCTTAGAAACCTACTTGTAGTTGAGGGCGAGCACGCGGTTGGCGCCGTTCAGGGCTTCGTAGGTAACTTCCACCTGGTGACCGGCGGGCAGTTGGTTGCGCAGGTCGCCTTCAAAGAACAGCAGACGGGCGGGGCCGTGGCTGGCGCGCAGGGTCACGATGGACTTATCGGGCTGGCCGATGGGGCTTTCAAAAAATAGAACGTCCTCCACCAGGCCACGCTCGGTATAGGTGCCGGCGGCACTGGCTGCGAATTGCGCCGTGCCCGCGGGCACCCGCGCGAAGGCGCCCACGCGCCGGCGGCGGCGCAGCTCCATCATGGCATTGACGGCGAAGATTCCCGACATGGCCAGGAGAATGAGGGCATAAAACAGGTTGTCCACGGTATCGAAGGAGCCCTGGGCCATGATGTAGGCAATTCCCAGCAGAGGTACGAGGGCCAGCACGAGCGAGGCGATTAGCACGGTTGATTCTCCGCGGATGCGAAACGGGGCGGGCTTGCCTGTCTCCACAGCCCACATTCCGCTAGAATGAAGGACTTGCGGCAGTGCTTCCATGACAGGGACGGGATTGCGGGCAGGCTGCCGCCGGAAGACAAGCTGATGTCCTCACGTGCCCATGGTTTTTCCCTGGTCGAGGTCCTGATCATTACGGGCTTGGCAATACTGCTGGCGGCCGCGCTGGTGCCCCGGCTGCTGAACTCCCGAATCGCCGCCAATGAGGCCACCGCGATCGCCAACGTGGATATTATCACTTCGGCGCAAGAGTCCTACAAGGCGGCTTATCCGGGAATCGGGTACGCCGATTCCCTGTCGCGGCTGGCCGGCAACTGCGACCTGCGCCACTGCCGTCCCACCGCGGAGCATGCCTGCCTGATTGATTGCCACCTGCCGGAAGGGGTGCTGCAGTCGCGCGGCGGCTACTTTTATGCGCTCCGCGCCGCCAATCCCGCCGGCGCCGGCCCCAACTCGACTTACGTGGCAGCCGCCGCGGCGGAGACGGCGCACAAGACCGGCGACCATGATTTCTGCGCGGTGGAGGACGGGAAGCTCCGCTGGCAGGCTCCCGCGGGCACCGGGTCCGCCCGCACCATCACCCATTCCCTATGCCAGCGCCTGGCGGTGATGCCGTAATGCCGCCGTCTTTGGCCAGCGACCGCTCCCCGGCTGCGAGCGTGCGCCGGCGCCTTCTCTGTTCGCCCTGGCTCATCGTCGCCGCGGCCTTTATGGCTCGCGTGGTGAGCCTTGTCCTCCACCACCGCTATGACATCCCCGCGGCGTACGGCCACCTCTTTTTCGGCTTCGAAGTAGGCCGAATCGCCAGCGCTCTTGCCTCCGGACACGGCTTCAGCTCGCCTTTCCCCGGACCTTCGGGGCCGACCGCCTGGCTGGGCCCGGTGTACCCGGCCATGGTCGGGGGCATATTCAAGATTTTCGGAATCTACACGCCCGCCTCGGCGCTGGCGGCCATGGTGGTTAATAGCGTCTTTTCCGCACTCACCTGCCTGGCCATTTACCTGACGGGCATGGAACTGTTCGGCGCGACGGTGGCGGTGCTGGCGGCCTGGGCCTGGGCCCTCCTGCCCTACAGCATCAACTGGAGCTTCTGGATCTGGGAAACCGCGGTCTCCACTTTCCTGTTCACCCTGCTGTTCTGGCTGACGCTGCGGCTGGCCCGGCGGCCGCGCGCACGCACCTGGGCGGTGTATGGGGTGCTGTGGGGGGTGCTGGCCCTGACCAACGCCTCCTGCCTGTCGTTTCTGCCGGTGGCGGCCATCTGGCTGTGGTACCGGCTGCGCCGGCAGGGGCAATTCCGATGGGCGCACGCCGCCGCTTCCGCGCTGCTCTTTGTGCTGGCGGTTTCCCCCTGGGTGGCGCGCAATTACGTGGCGATGGGCAAGTTTGTTTTCCCGCGCAGCGATTTC
>DATGGJ010000246.1:0-3667 GCA_035308585.1 Terriglobales bacterium | reverse complement strand
GCTCATCTCCACCCCGCCGCTGGAGCCGTTCTTTGCCGGATGGCAGAGTCCCTGGGAGTATGCTTCGCCCGAAACCACCGCCGAGCGCCTGCGCCTGGCAGGTTTCCGCGAAATCAGCACCGGTCTGGAATCGGCGCCCGTGCTGCTGGCCGGCGCCCAGGAATATCGCGAGTACCTGGCCAACGTTATTTTCCATCGCCACCTGGAGCGCATCACCGACCCGGAGTCGCGCCACCGCTTTTTGGACGAGTTGACCCGCCAGTCCGCTGAAGATGATCCTCCGTTTTTGCTGGACTACTGGAGGCTGAATTTGAGCGGACGGAAAGACGGTCGTTAGTCATTCGCCATCCGATGATCGGCTATGGCTGCCAGTTTGGAGTAGGCAACAGCTAACGGTTGACCACCGATTGCTCGATCCACTTCATGTACTCCGCGCTTCCAGCCTCAATCGGCAATTGAATGCACTCCGGCAGCTCGTAGGAGTGCAGCTCGCGGATGGCGTTGGCTACGGACTCAAACAAGGCAGCGGTGGTCTTGATCAGCAGCAGGTGCTCCGCCGCGGATTCCACTTTGCCCTGCCAGCGATAAACGGACTGAATAGGGCCCACCAGGTTGACGCAGGCCGCCAGGCGGCGTTCCACCAGCGCCTGCGCGATTTTTTCCGCTTCTTGCCGCGAGCCGGCGGTGGTGAGCACAAGTTTTTTGTCGCTCATGACATAGAATCTTTCCGGCGCGCGCACAGCGGCGCGCCCTGGTATTACACTAGCATTCGCCCCCGGCGCAGGCGATGGCGACGCAAATCAAATTCGGCACCTCCGGCTGGCGAGCGGTGATGGCGGATGAGTTCACCTTCGCCAATGTGCGCCGCGCCGTCACCGGAATCGCCCGCTATGCGGCCTCGCAGAAGCCGCAGGGCGCGCGCATCCTGGTGGGGCACGACCCCCGCTTTCTGGGCGAAACCTTCTGCGATCTGGCGGCCCAGATCTTGATTCAGCACGGAATCACGCCGGTGGTGATTCCCCAGCCCGCGCCCACGCCGGCCATCGCCTTTGAAGTGATCCGGCTGCGCGCCGACGGCGCCATCAACTTCACCGCCTCCCACAATCCCCCGGAGTACAACGGCATCAAGTTCTCCACTCCCGACGGCGCTCCCGCCCTGCCCGAAGTGACCCGGCAGATCGAAGCCAATGTACCGGTGGATGGCGTGGAACCGCCGCCCCTGGCGCCGCGGGCCATGCCGCCGGCTACGGAATCCATTGACGTGCGCCCCGCCTACCTGGCCCGCCTGCGCGACATCGTGGACCTGGAGACGATCCGCAAGGCGAACCTGAAGGTGGCTTACGATCCGCTGTGGGGCGCGGCGCGCAGCTATCCCGACCGCCTGCTGCGCGAAGCGGGGATCACCGTGAGCACGGTGCATGATTCGCGCGACGTGCTCTTTGGCGGCCATGCGCCCGAACCCGACGACCACCTGCTGGACGGTTTGCGGCAACAAATGCGCGAGAGCGGCGCCCACATCGGCATCTCCACGGATGGCGACGCCGATCGTTTCGGCATTCTCGACCAGGACGGCGCTTTCCTCCAGCCCAACTACGTCATCGCGCTGCTCTTCGATTATCTGGTGGAAAGCCGCGGCTGGAAGAATGGCGTGGCTAAGTCCGTGGCCACCACCAACCTGGTTAATGCCCTCGCCGAGCAACTGCAGGTGCCGCTCTATGAAACGCCGGTGGGCTTCAAATACATCGGCGAACTCATCAAGCAGGACAAAATCGCCATCGGCGGGGAAGAAAGCGCCGGCCTTTCCATCCGCCATCACGTTCCCGAGAAGGACGGCATCCTGGCCGGGCTGCTGTGCTGCGAAATGGTGGCCCGCCGCGGCAAAACCATGCAGCAGCAATTGCGCGACCTGTTTGGCAAAGTTGGTTCCTATTATCCCCGCCGGGAAAACTTCCGCTTGACGCCGCAGGTGAAACAGAAGTTCACTGAGAAGTTGCAGGCGGAGCCCCAGGAATTTTTCGGACACAAGGTGACACAGGTGGTGCGCACCGACGGCCTCAAACTGGTGCTCGACGACGGCTCCTGGGTCTGCTACCGGCTGAGCGGCACCGAGCCGGTGGTTCGGGTCTATGCCGAGGCGCGCAGCGCCGAGGGCCTGCAAAAGCTGATCGCCGCGGCGGAGCAATGGGTATTCGAATAAGGATCAACTGGGCAAGCCCGGCTATTCTCAAGTCGCTCGCCGTCTTGCGCGCGGCTTATGCCGCCCGCCGCAAGCTGGGCACTGCCGCCGTCGGCTTGCTGGCCGTGTGGATGTTCGTACACGTCATGTTCGGCCCCAATGGCACGGTCGTATACCAGCAAAAACGCGCTGAATACAACAAGCTGCAGGAGGATATTCAAGTCCTGCAGAAGCAGAACCAGCGCTATAGCCAGCAAATCAAGGCGCTCAAGTCCGACCCCAAAGCCATTGAGAAAGCGGCCCGCGAGGAACTCCGCTATGCCCGCCCCGGGGAAGTTGTCTATGTCGTGCCTTCACCCACTCGCCAACGCCCGGCCACTAAAACCGCAGAAAAATGAAGTAACCTTTCCCGCTCTCTGCTACTCCCTCCGTCAGGCTCGGCCGCGGTCGCCTCTGGGAAGGTCGGGCGCGCAAGCTAGGACGCGGACTTAGGCGTGTACAACCAACGTTTTTGCAGACACTTAGTGTGAGAGGAGCAACTGCCACATGAAGAAGGTAACGCTGTATCTGTTTCTCGTAGTCTCGCTGCTGTTGTGCCTGGCAATCGTTTCCAGCGCCAAAACCAAAGCCGCCGGCGCCAAGGAGACCACGGTGAAGGGCTGGGTGGCGGACGCCAAGTGCGGTGCGAAAGCTGCCAACGCAGGCGCCGAAGCCTGCACCAAAAAGTGCCTGGCAGCCGGCCAGAAAATGGTGTTTGTGACCGACAAGGACCACCAGGTTCTGACGGTTGCCAATCCTGACGCCCTCAAGGACCATGCCGGTCACCACGTAGCCGTTAAAGGCGAGGTGGACTCCTCCGCCGGCACCATCCACGTGGATAGCGCCAGCATGTTATAAGCCCTGCTGGGCAACCGTCAGTCTAACTTTTAATTGAGGGGGCAGCCGGTTGCGGCTGCCCCTTTCAGCTGGGCTTACCGCAGGCTAACGCCGGCAACTGGCCGGCTGGAGGGCGTCTCGCCCCGTCCCATGGGCTCGAGGGGACGCACTCCGGAGCGGTACGCAAGGCGCTGCCAGCTGGTATATCATGGAGCCATGAACCTCGGCATTCCAGAGATGATCTTCATCTTTGTGTTGGCCCTGATCATCTTTGGCCCCAAAAAAATGCCGGAGATTGGGCGCCAGATTGGCCGCGCGCTGGCCGAATTCAAGCGCGCCAGCAATGAGTTCAAGGCGCAGATCGAGACGGAGATTCAGCAGATGGAAGTGGAGACCAATGTGCCTTCCTACATCTCCGAACCCTCGGCTCCGCCCGAGCATACCGTGGCCGCTGGGGCGGGCGATACTGCCGGTGCAGCCTCCGTCACCGAGCTTCCCACCCCGGAGCTAATACCGCCTGCCAAGGGGCCCGATGCCTGATCCCGCAGTTCGGCCGGGGCGCTTCTCTCGCGGCAACGGCAAAGACGAGATGGCCAGCATGAGCTTCCTCGAACA
>DATGGJ010000245.1:0-3800 GCA_035308585.1 Terriglobales bacterium | reverse complement strand
CAGGTCGGGATAGCGCTCGGCTGAGAGAAACAGATTGCCCACGGCGCTGCCCAGCGCCATCTCCGCCGCCGCCCGGGTGGAAATGTCCGCGCCGGCGCTCATGGCCGCGCTGCGCGCCTTTGTTACTGCTTCCAGGGTTTGGCGCTCGTGGCTCATGTAGCCTTTGACCGACTCCACCAGGTTGGGAACCAAATCGTGGCGGAAAGTGAGCTGGACGTCAACGTCGGACCACGCGTTGCGCACGTTGTTGCGCATGCGCACCAGCCGGTTATAGGCGTGGAACGCAAACCACAACACCAGAACCATCACCACCGCAAGAGCAATCAGTACGGGAGAGAAACTCATGTTCAGCCTCGCCTCTGGTTTGGCCGATGTTTACCTGCGCCGGCTGAAGGCCGCGGCCACGTCCTGCACAAATCTCGTAAAACCTGCGATAACGCTTCCCCAGTCCACGGCGAACAGCCAGTGAATTAGCGCCAGCCATAGCCCCAGGCACAGTAGATTGAGGCCGATCATCATGACGATCACAAGCAGCATGAGAACGCCGCAGGTGACCAGCAGGGGGCCAAGAATGAGATAGAGGATGGCGAGCACAATTTTGCCCGCCAGCCCGCCGCGCCGGCGGGAAGGGTCAATCAGGTGCGCGCCCATCTTTTGCAGGCGCTTGGCGCGTTTGGCTAAGGGAGGGTGAAAGGAAACGAAGCTCACCGTCTGCAGCCCGGTTTGGCCGCGTCCGGCCCCGCTTTCCTGCCGCTGCCGGCTTTGCCGGTGCATGCGCACGCGCGCCTGGGCGGCGCGGTCGCCGCGTTGCGCCAGCATCAGGTCGTTGATATTGGGCAGTTCGTGGACCAGGGCCGGATCCACCCCCATCGCTTGAGCAAAAACTTGCAGGCGCGCGGCCGCATCCGCATTGCCCATGGCGGCGGACATGGCTGTGGACATCATTTCCTGGCGGACGCGCGCGAGTTCCGTAGCCGTACCGGGAACAGAAGGGAGCGGGTTAGCCGGGATGGCCGGGCTGCCGGTGCTCGCCGTGGTTTGCCAGGCCTGCAGGAACTTGCGCTGTTGCTCGGTTGAGGCCGAGTCTCCGCGCAAGCTGCGGTCGCCGCCGGGATTCACCACGAACAGGTGCGAAGCCCAACTCCCTCCGGCCACGGTTGCGCAGTCGTTGCTCAAGCTTTGCAGGGCGCTCTCCAGCGCGTCCGGATTGCGGGTGAGTTCCACGGCGCCGGCATCGGCCAGATAGCGGCGGGTCCGCCACAAAAGCGCCATGCACGGACCCAGCAGCAGGTTCAGGAAGAACCACAGCGTGAGCTCCACCGCTATGTTGGTGAACAGAAATGGGAAGAACATCAGGCGCAGGGCCTTGCGAATCAATCCCGGATTGCTGCTGTTGAAGAAGCGGTCAATATCGCTGGAGTTCATGTCCAGCGTGTCCGCCAGCAACTCCGCCACCTGCTCAGCGTCAGCGGCCTTGGCGGCGCCGGTTCCGCGCCGGAAACTGTAGCGAATAATGCGCCACAACGTGGAGCGTGACTGCCGGCCGAAGGGCGCGTTAATGAGAGTTACGATGAGGCCGCAAGTCTCAAAAATGCTGGTCACGGTGAAGGCGATGCGCAGGTCGCCATTGCCCACTGAGGCAACCAAGTGCCCGACCAGCGCCTGCAGTTGTTCGCGATTGAGATCATCGAGCAGCCGCCGGCACAAGACAATGTGCGCGTCGGTTGCACAGGTGCCGATGGCAGCGGCGTTCGCTCCCGGGGAATCTATCAGCATCACCCTGGGGGCGGGCAGGCCGGCGGCAATCGCCATCTCCTGCACCGTGTCCGCCAGTTGCAGTTCCTTCAGGTCCTGCGGATTGGGTTCGCGCGCGTTGAGGCTGGCCAGCGTGCCGCCTACTCCTCCGTGCCGGAAAAGCAGCAGCATGCCCGCCCACAGCATCAATGCCACCACGATTCCGGGCAGGAATATCAGCGCCGCCGACAGGATGAGTTCCTGAGGATTCACTGTGCCGCGTTGATTGACGACGGCATCAGCCACCCGGAAGGCCAGACGCGCCAGGTCGCTGCTGGTTTTCCAGAACTCCGGCGGCAGCGGCGAGAAGTGGTTGACCACCTCGGCCGCCGCCATCGTGACCGCGTAGAAAAACGGCGAGAGCACCAGCGTCAGCGGTATGCCCATCAGCAAGGCGGCGAACACGCACAGCGCGGACATGCGCCAGGTGGCGTGCCGGTTGCGCTCCTGGGCTTTGAAAAATGTCTCCGGAGGACGGCCCGCGCGAGCTGTGAACGAGGAGGCAGCACCGGTCATTTCGGGGACGCTCATGGCGGGCTCGCGCGACAGTATGCCCTCAGGCGGTACGGTTTGCAAACGTCGGATTTTAGACCTGCTCTGGCGGCTCTCCGGCCGGGTCTGTTGTCCTCCGTGCGTTGAATCCAGGCTGGCTACATTCGTGACTGGCCGCCAGCCACGTAGATCATTAATGAGCCGCGAACAAGGCTGTGCGGCAGAGTTGAATCCAAATGCCTGAATGACTGTTTCCAACCGGGTTTGCTACCATCATCCTTCTGATGAAATCCACCGCCAGGGTCAAATCAATCGGCGAGAACGTGGTGCGAATCGAGGCTGAGGCGCTGCTGGCTTTAGCCGAGCGCCTGGCCGGTCCCATGGACCAGGCCTTTCATCGCGCGGTTGATTTGCTCTACGCCTGTGCCGGACGCGTGGTGGTGACCGGTCTGGGTAAAAGCGGACTGGTGGCGCGCAAGGTGGCCGCCACGCTCAGTTCCACCGGCACCCCTGCGCTGTTCCTGCATCCGGCGGAGGCATTGCACGGGGATTTGGGCATGCTGGTGCGCGGCGATAGCGTACTTGCCCTCTCCGCCAGCGGCGAGACGGAAGAGATTCTGCAACTTCTGGCCACCATGAAGCGCCTGCAGATTCCCCTGATCGCCGTGACCTGCGACCGTATCTATAACAATTCGCGGGAGGAAGTTTCCACCCCCCGGACCTCGCAAAAGCGGCGCGTTCCGGGAACCGCGGCGGCGCCTGCGGCATCAGCCAAACTCTCCACCCTGGCCTCGGCCGCCGATGTGGCTCTGGATTGCTCAGTGGACAAAGAAGCCTGTTCCCTGGGCTTAGCGCCCACCGCCTCCACCACCACCATGCTGGCGTTAGGCGACGCCCTGGCCATGGCTCTGGCCGAACGGCGCGGCTTTAAGGAAGAGGACTTCGCCAATCTCCATCCCGGAGGCAAGCTGGGCAAACGCCTGGCGCGGGTGGAGAACCTGATGCACACCGGTGACGCCATTCCCCGGGTCGCGGCCGCCACCAGAATGCCGGACGTGATCTACGAGATGTCGCGCAAGAAACTGGGCGTTACCACGGTGGTAGACGGCAAACGACTGCTGGGAGTGATCAGTGATGGCGATTTGCGCCGCCTGCTGGAGCGCCGTGGCAAGGAGGTGCTCGACCTGACCGCGGCCGACTGCATGACCAGCCAACCCAAGGTCATCGCCTCCGGGCAGTTTGCCGCTACCGCCCTCGCCATTATGGAAGAGAAGAAGATTACGTCCCTGCCTGTGCTGAATGCCCGCGGCGAGTTGCAGGGCATCATTCACCTGCATGATTTGTGGCAAACGCAGATGGTTTAAAAGCGGTTCTCAGAAGTGTTCTTCCATAATCGCCACCGGCTTACTGCCATCCTTTTCTGGGATCAATTTGTCCCAGGGACTGCTGCGCCAGTTATCTTTGACCTTCGTCGTGCTGGTCCAGGCAGGAAGGTTGAGGAGCAGGGTGGCCGC
>DATGGJ010000244.1:0-3421 GCA_035308585.1 Terriglobales bacterium | reverse complement strand
GCTTACAGCGGCGTTCACATCTTGGGCACGGGCAGCAGGCACTCCCGCCCGGCGCGGCGTATTATCCTTGTCGAAACGGACAATGTCGGCCGTGGGAACATCTACATAGCTGTCGTTCCCTGGGCCCAGATAAAGGCGGGTGACCTGGTTCAAAACCGCACGATGGTCGTGAGGGATGGAAAAGCCGTTGCTCAGAATGGCAAGTTGGCCCGCGAAGGCGGCGCAGGCTCCCCAAAGGACCAAAACTACGATTTTGGAGAAAAACTTCATCCAATTTGGAGTGGAGCCCTAAACAGCTGTTTTTGCGCCACTTAGTACCTGCTCCACTGCCTGGGCCACACCCGCCTCGTCGTGCAGTCCGGTAACCATCCAGCCCCGGTCGCGCAACTCTGGGGAGGCATTTCCCATGATAACCGGGATACCGGCGAAGACAAGCATTTCAATATCGTTGTAGTTATCACCAATGGCCATGACCTGTTCCCGGGGAATGCCCCGATAATTGGCCCATCGTTCCACGGCGTGACCTTTGGAACAGCCCTGGTTGAGCACGTCCACGATGCACAGGTCGCGCAGCGGGTATTCCGTGCGCAACACCGTGATGCGGTGGTCAAGTCCGGATTCTGCCAGCGTTTGCAGCGCCCCTCGCATGCGCTCAATGGTTCCGCAGAACATGGCCTGCACCGGGTCGCCGACCAGCGCCTTCTCGATAGGGACCACGAAATCAATGAATTGCAGGTTCTTTTCCAGCCAGCGCTGGATGCTGCCCGTCAGCTCATCCATGCGCTCCAGCACCAGCGCACCTTTGGTTTCGGTGTCGAAAGTCAGCACCGTGTTGCCGCGATATTGGCGCATGGCGGAACATAATTCGCGGGCCGTGCCCACCGGCAGCAGGTCACGGTGGAACAGTTCGCCGCTCAGGGAACGCGTAACCGCCCCGTTGGAACTGATCAGCCAGAGTGGAACTCCCAGCTGCAGGGCGATGGGGAGGGCAAAAGTATGCCGCCGGCCGGTGACCAGGATAATTTCTACTCCGGCCTCATGAGCGCGATGCAAAGCCTGCAGGTTGGCGGGGGGAATCTGGAACTGGCTGTTCAGCAGGGTGCCGTCAATATCTATGGCCAGCAGGCGGATGGGGGGCTTCACTGCTCAAATTCTAGCAGAGCAGCCCCCGCCCACCCCACCTTTGGCGGCATTATCCCTGGCCGGCCGCCGTGGTCTTCGCCGAGGAGCGCCCGCGCGGCATGAACGGAAGCAGCATAGGCACACGTTTGCGGTAATCCAGATAGGCTTGGCCGTAAATTCGAATCAAATCCCTTTCTTCAAAAAGGATGCCCACGAGGATGTAGCCAGTAGCTGCCACGGAGAAGAGCAAGTGCCCCAGAGTCATTACCGGTACCGCCCAGAAGGCGATAACAAATCCCAGGTAAATGGGGTGGCGCACCATACGGTAAAAGGCAGGAGTCCGGAATGGCGGCAGATGCCACTCCTGCCCGCGGAAATAGCGCCACACCTGCTCCAGCCCGAACAGTTCAAAATGGTTGATCAGGAAGGTGCTGACCAGCAAGGTTGCCCATCCCACCCAGAAGAGCACGTCCAGCGCCAGTTGGCTCGCCGAGTTGTGCACCGCCCACACCACGCGCGGGATGGGACGCCACTGCCACAGCAGCAGGGCCAACACGGCGCTGGCCGCTAACACATAAGTGCTGCGCTCAATGTGCCACGAGATCAGGCGCGTCCACGCCTTTTTGAAGCCGTGGCGCGCCATGATGCTGTGCTGCAGGGCAAAGGCGCTCAACAACAGCAGGTCAATGATTACTGCTGTTGCCGGCGGCGAAAGCTGGCCGCGGTCCACCGTTTTGGGCACCAGCACATTGCCCAGGAAAGCGATGGCATAGAGGAAAGTTGCGAAGAACAGAAGGTAGGCGACTACGCCGTACAGCAAAGCAAGGCTTCGCTTCATAGCACACACCCCATTGCGCAAAGAGGATGCGCGTAGCTCCCCGCATTTGTCAACAGAGACTCTACCCCTGGGGATCAGGCAAGCGGCAGACTGAACTGCTGGTTTGCCATGCTATAGTTCAAAAAACGTCGTTCACGATGGGTTCGATCTTCTACTTCTTCTCCTGGGGGATCATCCTCCAGGCGCTGGCGATCGTGCACTTCATCCGCCGCCGGCCGGATACCTGGTGGATTTTCATCATCATTTTCGGGGGCGCGCTGGGAGCCATTATCTATCTCCTGGTGGAGGCGGTGCCCGACCTGGGCCTGCTGCGCCAGTCGTTTAAGGCTTTTCCGCGGCGCAGCCGCATTCGCGAGCTGGAGTCTGCAGTTCTGGATAACCCCTCGGCGGGAAATTACGAGGAACTGGCTGACCTCAACCGCGAAGAAGGGAAGTACGCTCGCGCCCGCGAGTGCTACAACAAAGCCATTTCGCCGCGCACCGATTACCCCGACCCTTTCTATCATCGCGCCATCTGCAGCATGGAACTGGGGGAACCGGCGGCCGCCATTGCCGACCTGGAGCGGGTGGTCGCGCTGGACCCGAAGCACGGTTACTATCGCGCCCAAGGCCTGCTGGCGCACGCTTACGCCCTGACCGGGCAAAGGGAAAAGGCCAACGCGCTGTTTGAACAGGTGACGGAGGTTTCGACGCTTTCGGAGACGCAATACAACTACGCTACTTTTCTGGCTTCCCAGCATCGCGAAGCCGAGGCCCGGCAATGGGCGCAGCGCATCCTCAATAAGAAGCCGACCATGCCCCGCTTCCAGGCGCGCCAGGAGCGGCCCTGGTTCCGCCGCGCGTCCGGCCTGCTGCGCCGACTGCCCGCCAAGGCTTAGGACGGAGGTGCTGAGATAGATGAGGAAATTGACGATTGAAGATTGTAGATTCACGATTGACAAGAGCAGCCGTCAGCTTTCAGCGGTCAGCACTCAGCCCACAAAGGACACTGGCTCGCAGGAATGAAGACCAGCCTCTGTGGTCCGCCGAGCTTGGGTTTTCTCTTGTCAGCGCCAGTCACGGCTCCAGTGGCTGAATGCTGAGAACTCGCGGCTGACAGCTGGTTTTCCAGTCGTCAATCTACAATCGTAAATCGTCAATTGCCATGCGCCTCTACTACACCGACTCGTTTCTCAGCGAATTTGACGCCCAGGTGAGCGAAGTTCTGGCCGCGCCACGCCCGGCCGTCATTCTGGACCGCACCGCCTTCTATCCCACCAGCGGCGGGCAGGTGTTCGACACCGGCTGGCTGGAGGCGGTGGGCGCCCGGATGCGGGTGGTGGAGGTAGCCGAACGGGATGAAAGCATCCTGCATTACCTGGAAGCTGTCCCGGCAGGACTGAAGCCCGGAACCCAGGTCCGCGGCGCGATTGACCTCCCTCGCCGCCGCGACCACATGCAGCAGCATTCCGGGCAGCACGT
>DATGGJ010000243.1:0-4512 GCA_035308585.1 Terriglobales bacterium | reverse complement strand
ACTCCGCGCTGGCTTTGCGTTGCATTCCACTCTCCTCGCCTCAAGATATGAGTGCAAACCCCACATTGTATTAGGTAGAGATTGGATTCGGCAAAGCGAGGAGGGAGGGGTCGTTGAAGGGTAGCTGGTAGTTTGTAGTTGGTAGTTGGTTAGCCTAAGTGCAAGCCTGGACCATCCAGTTACCAACTACCAGCTACTTGCTACTGGTTATGTGGCGAATCACTCGACCAGGAATCAGCCACGATGTGCCAGTCGCCGCCGGAGCGTTTTCCCCACACCGTCAGGTATTTGCCCTTGTCGGCCTTGTGGCCACCACCCTGTTGCGGCACTTGCATGGTGTAGGTGCCGACGTCGAAAGCCAGGTCGCCTGTCTGTTTGATGTAGGTGACTTCAAACTTCAAGTCGGTATACCCGTGGTGCAGCGGGCGGCTCAGGTATTCTCGGATCGCTTCCCGCCCGTGCACCGCGGGATGGTGCGGCGGCAGGTACACGGCATCCTCGGCGTAGAGTTGCGCCAACTTCTCCGGCTGCCGCGTGTTCCAGTAGCGGGCCCAATCGTCTCCCGTCTTGCGAATGATGGCAGTCACATCCTGATTCAGCGTCGGCTCCGCCTTCATAAGCGCCTCCTGGACACCTCCAATTTTACGCGTTTTACGCGCACCTTCGGCTTGGATGTTCGGCCACTGCCGGCTTACTGCCCGGCCGCGAGTTCCGCGCTGTACTCGTGTCTGACATTCCTTCCGCAGCCGGTCGCTGCCCGGTAAGACGCGCCCAGCGGTCGTGGGGAGAATCCCCGATTACGTCCGTAACTTTCTGATAACACTGCTTGACCTTACTATCGGCTTGGTTTCGGCGACCCGGAGGGCGTCTCCCCATGGGTGAAAAAATCACCCGCCCCGTGCAAGCACGTAAGAACCGCACCAAAGCCATCGCGCACAGTTCAGTCAGCGCACCGCCGCCACGGAATGGCGGCCTGGCTACGGGTCTGCGCACGCTGGAACCGGAAACCGACCTGCAAGTGCAGAAAGCCTACCTGGAGCAGCTTTTCCAGAGCGCGCCCGAGGGCATCGCCATCCTCGACCCCCTCTACCACATTACCCACGTCAATGCCGAATTCACCCGCATGTTTGGCTACACCCAGGAGGAGGCGCGGGGCAGGATGCTGGGCGAGATCATCGTCCCGCCGGGGCTCGATGCCGAGATTGAGTTCATTCACACCGCCATCACCAAAGGGCAGAAGATCAGCCTGGAAAGCAAGCGCATGCGCAAGGATGGCAGTCTGGTGGACGTCTCCATCGTAGGCATGCCGGTGAAGGCGCGCGGCGGGCACGTCGCGGTTTACGCCATTTTCCGCGACATCTGCGAGCGCAAGCAGGCGGAGGCGCTGCAATCGGCGCTTTACCGGATCGCCAGGATAACCGGCTCCGCCGGGGACCTGCAGGACTTCTATGCCTCCATCCACAGCATCGTAGGCGAGTTGATGTGCGCCAGGAACTTTTACATCGCTCTCTATGACCAGGAAAACAATCTGCTCAGTTTTCCCTATTTTGTGGACGAGATAGACCCCACGCCGGCGCCCAAGCCGCTGGGCAAGGGGCTGACAGAATACGTGCTGCAAGCGGGAGAGCCGCTGCTGGCTACCCCCGAAGTCTTTGACAATCTGGTGCGACAAGGTAAAGCGGAGTGCATTGGGGCGCCCTCGCTGGACTGGCTGGGCGTGCCGCTGAAAACCGGCAATCGAGCCATCGGAGTGCTGGTGGTGCAGAGCTACAGCGAAGACGTGCGCTTCGGGTCCAAAGAGAAAGAAATTCTCACCTTCGTTTCCCAGCATGTGGCCACCGCCATCGAGCACAAGCGGCATGAGCAGGCGCTGCGCGCCTCCGAATCGCGTTACCGCTCCCTGGTGCAGAGCGCGGTGTATGGCATCTATCGTTCCACCCTGGAGGGACGTTTTCTGGACGTGAATCCGGCGCTGATTTCGATGCTGGGGTATGAGTCGGCGGCCGAGGTGAGGGCGCTCAACCCGCAAACCGACATCTATGTGCGCTCTGACGACCGCTTGCGGCTGCGCCAGGAATACGAGCGGCAGTACTGCCTGGATAACCTGGAAGTCAAGTGGAAACGCAAGGATGGCAAAGCCATTACCGTTCGGCTGAGCGGGCAGGCGGTCAACCAGGAAGGCGAAGAAGAGGTGCTGGAGATCATCGCCGAAGATGTCACCGAGCGCCGCATCCTGGAAGACCAGTTCCGCCAGGCGCAGAAGATGGAAGCAGTGGGACGGCTGGCTGGAGGCGTGGCCCATGACTTCAATAATCTGCTGATGGTGATCAGCGGCTATACCTATGTGCTGCTCAATCAGTTGGGGGCGGGCGATCCGCGCCGTAAAAAGGCGGAAGCCATCCAGGAGGCGACCGAACGCGCTGCTACCTTGACCCGCCAGTTGCTGGCCTTCGGGCGCAAGCAAGTGCTGGAACTGAAAGTCATTGACCTGAACGCGGTAGTGGCTGACATCAGCAAACTCCTGCGGCCCCTGATCGGGGAAGACATCGAGGTGGTGGTCAGCTGCGATGCCCGCCTGGCGCGGACCAAGGCTGATCCCGGGCAGGTGGAGCAGGTGATCATGAATCTGGCGGTCAATGCCCGCGACGCCATGCCCAGCGGCGGCAAGCTGATCATCGAAACCCGTAACACCGAACTGGACGAAAACTATCAGCGCGCTCATGCCAGCGTGAAGCCCGGCCGATACGTGATGCTGGCGGTAAGCGACACCGGCTGCGGCATGGATGCGGAAACGCAGCTGCGCATCTTCGAGCCTTTCTTCACCACCAAGGAAAAAGGCAAAGGCACCGGCCTGGGACTCTCCACCGTGTATGGCATCGTCAAGCAAAGCGGCGGCTATATCTTTGCCTATAGCGAGCCCGGCCGGGGGACGACCTTCAAGATCTACCTGCCGCAGGTGGAGGAAGCGGTGGCGGAGAGCCTCCCGGAACGGCGTACCCGCCTGGGCTGCGGAGGGACGGAAAGCATTCTGCTGGTGGAGGACGAAGAATCCGTCCGCGAACTGATTGCCGAAGCGCTCAAAGGGCAGGGCTATAACGTGCTGGTGGCCGGCAACGGCCAGGAAGCCCTGGCTCTGGCCGCACCTGCCAACTGCCGCATTGACCTGATGATCACCGATGTGGTCATGCCCGGCATGAGCGGGCGGGAACTGGCCACGCACCTGGCCAACAGCCGTCCGCGCTTGCGGGTGCTGTTTCTCTCCGGCTACACCGAGGACGCCATCGTGCACCACGGCGTTCTCGATCCCGGCACCGCCTTCCTGCAGAAGCCCTTCAGCCTGGACGCGCTCGCCTGCAAGGTCCGCGAAGTGCTCGATTCCTAAGAGCAGCCCTCAGTTCCCCAGTTCTCAGTTTCAGCTCACATTTGTAGCGCGGGCGCCCCCGCCCGCGTCCTGTGCTATCGTTGCCGCATCATGTGGCGAAAAATTGGACTCCTTTGTCTGCTATCCGCGCTATTCGTCTCTCCTGTTCTAGCCAAAGAAAAATACCTCAAGCCTGGACCGGTAAAGCTAGACCATGGGGGCGAAAAGTGGGCGCAGAAGACGCTGAAGAAGATGTCGCTGGAAGAAAAAGTCGGGCAGCTGTTCATGGTGTGGGCGCGGGCCAAATTCCTGAATCTGAACGGCCCGGAATACGCCCAGTATCATCAGATCCTGCAGAAATACCACGTGGGCGGATTCGCCCTGACCGTCCCCGCCGAGGGCGCGTTCGTTTATTACAACCAGCCCTACGAGGCGGCCATGCTGGTGAACCAGTTGCAGCGCGAGTCCAGGCTGCCGCTGATTTTCGCCGCTGACTTTGAGCGTGGCGTCTCCATGCGGCTGCAGGGCAGCACCGTGTTTCCCCACGCCATGGCCTTCGGCGCCACCGGCAATACCGATTACGCGAAACAGTTCGGCGCTATCACGGCGCAGGAAGCCCGGGCCGTGGGCGTGGAGTGGAACTTCTTCCCCGATGCCGACGTCAACTCCAATCCCGCCAACCCCATCATTAACACCCGCTCTTTCGGCGAGGATCCGCGCGAGGTGAGCGCATTGATTACGGCCTACATCCAGGGGGCTAAGGCCAACGGCATGCTGACCACGGCCAAACATTTTCCCGGGCACGGCGACACCGCCACCGATTCCCACCTCGGCCTGGCCAAAGTGACGGGCGACCGCCAGCGCCTGAACGCGGTGGAATTGCCCCCCTTTGAAGCCGCCATCAAGGCGGGTGTGGACTCCATCATGGTGGCGCACGTGACCGTACCCGCTCTCGAGCCCGACCCCAACCGCGTGGCCACCACTTCACCGGCCAATGTGACCGGGCTGCTCAAGCAGCAACTGGAGTTCAAAGGTCTGGTGATCACCGATGCGCTGGATATGGGCGGTCTGACCCGCCTCTATCAGAATGATATCGGCCGGGCGGCGGTGGAGGCTTTCAAGGCAGGCGCCGACATGCTGCTCATTCCCGC
>DATGGJ010000242.1:0-7681 GCA_035308585.1 Terriglobales bacterium | reverse complement strand
CAGCGCTGGACCGCGCTCAAGAACACGGACCTGCCATCACTGAACCGCCAACTGCAGGGGGCCGGCCTGCCGGAGGTGCAGCTGCGCGCAGCCCCGGCGAACGATGAAGGGGAAGAGGAATGAAGAAGCATTGCGTTCGCGCTTGTTCTTCCTTTGTCCAAGGGATTCATGCCTCACCCAGGGCCATGCTGAAGACCGCTGAGGCCCCAGGTGGCATTGGTGCGGCGCTTCAAATTGACGCCCGTCACCTTTGTCCCTGGACATGTGAAAATACTTGTCGTGGGGATATCGTGGAATGAAATATCGGCAGCTGGGCAAGACCGGACTCGAAGTCAGTGAAATCGGCTATGGCGCCTGGGGCATCGGGCAGAGTGAATGGATGGGCGCCGATGATGAAGTCTCCCTAAAATCTCTGAAGGCGGCCCGCGATGCCGGCGTCAATTTTTTCGACACTGCCCTGGCCTACGGCATGGGCCATAGCGAGCAGTTGCTGGCCCGCGCCTTCGGCAAGTCGAATGACGTGATAATCGCCAGCAAGGTGCCGCCCAAGAACTTCGTCTGGCCGGCGCAGCCCGGAGTTCCTCTGCGTGAGGTTTTTCCCAAAGAATACGTGCTCTCGTCTCTTGACCGCACCCTCACAAATCTGGGGCGCGAGACCGTGGACCTCTACCAGTTTCACGTGTGGAACGATGAATGGGCTGGCGACGAGGAATGGCTCTCCACCGTGCGCGAAATCCGTGACTCCGGCAAAGTTCGTTTCGTCGGCATCTCCATCAACGACCACCAGCCCGCCAATTCCCTTAAAGTTCTGGCTACGGGCCTGATTGACACCGTGCAAGTCATCTACAACATCTTCGACCAGTCCCCGGAAGACGAGCTCTTCCCCTACTGCCTTAAGCATCACATCGGTGTCCTGGCAAGGGTTCCCTTCGACGAAGGCAGCCTGACCGGTAAAATCCGTCCCGACACCAGCTTTCCCCAGGGCGACTTCCGCCACCAGTACTTTGGCGGCGACCGCAAGCAGCAGGTGTGGGAGCGGGTGCAGCGCCTGACCAAGGATGCGGCTATTCCTCTCGATGAGTTGCCGCAGTTCGCGTTGCGTTTCTGCCTGAGCCAGCCCGCTGTGTCCACGGTGATTCCCGGCATGCGCACGCCCGCGCACGTGGCCTCCAACGCCGCCGCTTCCGACGCCGGACCGCTTCCCCCGGCGGTGCTGGCTAAAATTCGCACCCATCGCTGGGTCCGCAATTTCTACGACTAACGGCCGCAGCAACACATACGCTTGTGGGGCGGGCGCCCCGGCCGTGTCGCGCCTCTGGCGGTGCTAAAGTAAATGTTTTGGGGGTGAGTGGTGCAGCGCCTCATCAAAGCGCAGCCCGAGATCAAGAATCGGGAGGTGGTGCCGCCCGGCGTTCTGCGTTTCCTGCAATTTTCTCTTTTGGAATCTGGCCCGCAGCAAGGTACAACCGCCGATCGCGAGTGCATCCTCTATATCTTTTCCGGCACGGCTGACGTTTTTGCCCACGGCCAGGATTTCCAGCAGAACTTTCCGCGGCTGGGTGGACGCTCGGATGTTTTCTCCGGGCCGCCCTGCGTGTTGTACCTGCCGCCACAATGCGGCTACAGCATCCAGGCCGCGTCACAGGACTTTCGCGCCGGGCTATTTTCGGCTCCCGCAACCCAACCCCGCTCCCCAGCGCTGGTAGAGGGCGCCGCCGTCGCCGGGAAGCAGGTCGGCCAGGGCAGCTTCCAGCGCATGGTTTACACGGCGGTGGGTGACAACCTTGCCGCGGAGCGCCTGCTGGCGGGCGAAACCATGAATGCTCCCGGAGCCTGGTCCAGTTTCCCGCCCCACAAGCACGATCGCTCCAATCCCCCGCAGGAAGCCGTTCTGGAAGAGATCTACTATTTTCAGATCCAGCCTGCCGGCGGTTTCGGCTTCATTTGGACCTACACCGCCGACGATGATCCCGACGGCTTCAACAATGTGTTCGTGGTGGAGAATGGCGACACCGTCTTGTTGCCTAAGGGTTATCATCCGGTGGTGGCTGCGCCGGGATGTCGCCTGCACTATACCTGGGTGCTTGCCGGCGAACAGCGCCGTTACGGCGCCTGGGCTGAAGATCCCAAGTATGCCTTCCTGAAGAACTCCCGTTGATCCTTCATGCCCGGCGCTCTAAGCGCGTGAGCCCGCCGGTTTGGCCACTCCGGCGGTCTTACGGGCCGCTTGCACCGCCGCTACCAACTCCCGCGCCGCGTTCACAATCTTTTCCGGATTGCCCTGGCGCAGGGCCGCGGTATCAACCAGGTCGGACCCGACGCCCACGGCAAAAGCCCCGGCCGCGATGTAGTCCGCGGCATTGGCCACGCTGACTCCGCCGGTAGGAATTAGTTTCGCCTGTGGAAAAGGTCCTCGCAGCGCCTTCAGATATTTGGGACCGCCGACGCTGCCGCAGGGAAAAATCTTGACCAGGCTGGCGCCCTCGGCGGTAGCCGTCATCAGTTCCGTGGGCGTCAGCGCGCCGGGGATGGCCAGCACGCCTCGAGCCTGGGCCGCCCGCAGCATGGCAAGCGAAAGCCCCGGACTGACCAGAAACTGCGCCCCCGCATCCAGACATGCTTCCGCCTGTTCTCGCGTCAGCACCGTGCCCGCCCCCACCAGCACTTTGTTGCCGACCTGGCGAACCAAATCGCGAATCACCTCCACCGCTCCCGCCACGGTCATGGTGATTTCCACCAGTGGAATTCCGCCCTCAAGGATGGCATCCACCGCCTGCCGCGCTTCCTCTACTCCGGCGGCGCGCACCACGGGCACGATGCCAATCTCTGCAATTTTGCGCTCCACCTCTTCCCGGTTCATCCTCGTCTCCTTATCGCGCCATCCGCGCGGTCGCGCCCTTCATTACCTGCAACACTTCCTCCAGCGTCGCCATGGTGGTGTCCCCCGGCGTGGTCATGGCCAGCGCGCCGTGAGCAGCGCCGCATTCCACCGCCCACTGCGGCTCCTTTCCGGAAAGGAAACCGTAAATCAGACCCGAGGCGAACGAGTCTCCCCCGCCCACGCGGTCGTAAATCTCCAGGTTCTCCCGTACCGAGGCCCCGTAAAATTTCCCGTCGCACCAGGCAACAGCTCCCCAGTCGTTCCGGCTGGCGGTGCGGGCATGGCGCAGGGTGGTGGCCACCACCTTCAGGTTGGGATATTCCGCCACCACCTTCTCGATCATGGCCATGAAATTGGCCGCATCGAGCTTGGAATGGCCTTCGTCCAACCCGGCCACGGAAAAGCCCAGCGCCGCCGTGAAGTCCTCCTCATTGCCGAGCATCACGTTTACCAGCGGCGCTAGAGTGCGGTTCACCTGCTGCGCCTTCTGCTTTCCGCCAATGGATTTCCACAGGGACGCACGATAGTTCAGGTCATAAGAGACCACCGTGCCCGCACGCCGGGCTGCCTGCATGGCCTCCTGCGCCACCAGCGGCGTGCTCTCCGAAAGGGCGCAGAAGATGCCGCCGGTATGGAACCAGCGCGCGCCTTCCTGGCCGAAAATTTGCTCCCAGTCAATTTCGCCCGGCTTGAGCTGCGACACCGCGGTGTGACCCCGGTCGGAGCAGCCCACGCCCGCCCGCAGCCCGAAGCCGCGCTCGGTAAAATTCAGACCGTTGCGCACCCCGCGTCCTACGCCGTCGTATGGCACCCAGCGCACGTGCTTCTGGCTGACTCCGCCCTGCAGGATGAAGTCCTCCAGCAGGCGGCCAACGGGATTGTCGGCAAAAGCGGTCACAATTGCCGTCTCCATGCCGAAGCAGCGGCGCAGGCCCCGGGCCACGTTGTACTCACCTCCGCCTTCCCACACCTGAAATTCCCGCGCCGTCGCGATGCGGCGGTCCCCCGGGTCCAGCCGCAACATCACTTCACCCAGGCTTACCAGGTCCCACCGGCAACTTGCCTTATCTCTGATTTGGAGTGCCGCCATGTTGTCGCTATCCTCTGCTGCCGGGCTTCACTTTGCCCCCGGCTAGGTTGCGCCACCGATTAATGATATACAAGGACGATTCTCGGACCCGTGCCATCCTCCTCCTCTTCGCGTCCTGCTGCTGACCAGGCCACCGCGCCGCGCTTCATTCATGGCCTGCGCTGGTGGATTGGCGGCATGCTGTTTGCCTCCACCGTCATCAACTATATTGACCGCCAAACCCTGGCCCTGCTGGCGCCTTACCTGCAACTGCAGTATCACTGGAACAACACCGATTACGCCAACCTGGTGGTGGCTTTCCGGGTGGCCTATTCCATCGGCATGACCCTCTGTGGCCGGCTGATGGACCGCATCGGCACCCGCCGCGGGCTCACCCTGACCGTGGCCTGGTACTCGGTGGTTTCCATGCTCACCGCGCTGGCGCGCGGGTTCTACAGTTTCGCCACTTTTCGGTTCCTGCTGGGTGCGGGTGAGTCGGGCAACTGGCCGGCCGCCACCAAGGCCGTCGCCGAATGGTTTCCCAAGCGCGAGCGCGGCCTGGCCACCGCCCTGTTCGACAGCGGTTCTTCCGTGGGCGCGGCCCTTTCTCCCTTTATCGTTCTCTGGATTTACTTCCGCTGGGGATGGCGGCCGGCTTTCATGCTGCCCGGCATTCTCGGCTTTTTCTGGCTCCTCGGCTGGCGCTGGCTTTACCGCTCCCCGGAGGAACATCCCCGCCTCGGCCCGGTCGAGCGCCAGATGCTGGCCACGGAGAAGGCAGAGTTCGAATCGCGGCCCGCGCCGCGGCAGCGCTGGCGCGACCTTCTTAGGCTTCCGCAAACCTGGGGAACAATCATTGCCAAGACTTTTACCGATCCCGTCTGGTTCTTTGTGACTGACTGGTTCCCCATTTACCTGGTGGCCAAGGGCATCAACCTCAGGAGCAGCCTGGTCGCTATCTGGATTCCCTTCGTCGCCGCCGACTTGGGGAATTTCTTCAGCGGCGCCGCTTCCGGCTATCTCATCAAGCGCGGCTGGAGTCTGGGCTCGGCGCGCAAGGCGCTGGTCATCTTTGGCGGCGTCGGAGTCACCCTTCTCATTCCCACCATCTTCACCACCAATCTCTACCTGATCGCGTTCCTGTTTGGATTGGCGACTTTTTGCTATGGGTCCTTTACCACCATCGCCAACGTTTTGCCGGCAGACCTATACCACAATGAGTCCGTGGCCTCTGTCAGCGGCATCAGCGGAACGGGCGCGGGCATCGGCACCATCATCGCCTCCGAACTTATCGGTCACGTCTCTGACGCCCGCCGCTTGTCCGGCACCCACTCCTTCGACCCCATCATGATCGCCGCCGGCATAGTTCCCCTCATAGGCATGTTCCTAGTATTGTTACTGGTTCGCAATACGCGGGCCACTGAACAGGGTTTGGTCCGGCGCATCTAGCGGGATTCACAGGAGGCGGCGAGGACAACGGCGTGAAGATTACAGAAGCCAAAGTGCTGATCTGCAGCCCGGGGCGGAATTTCGTTACCCTGAAGCTCCACACCGACGAGGGCATTTACGGTCTGGGCGACGCCACCCTCAACGGCCGCGAACTCGCGGTCGCCTCTTATCTCTCTGACCACCTTGCGCCTTGCCTCATCGGCCGCGACCCCTTTCAGACCGAGGACGTCTGGCAGTACCTCTACCGGGGCGCTTATTGGCGGCGCGGTCCCGTGACCATGACCGCCATCGCCGCCGTGGATATGGCCCTGTGGGACATCAAGGGCAAAGCACTGAAGACTCCGGTTTACAACCTGCTGGGCGGGAAGAGCCGCACCAGCGTGCTGGTCTATGGCCATGCCAATGGCCGGGACATTGAGGAAACGGCCGACGAGGTGGGCAAATATGTCGCGCTGGGATATAAAGCGGTGCGCGCCCAAAGCGGCATTCCCGGCCTGGCTTCCACCTATGGCGTCGCCGGCGACAAGCTCTTCTACGAGCCCGCCGAAAAGGGCTTGCCCCCGGAGAATGCCTGGTCCAGCGAAAAATACATGCTGCACGTGCCTAAGCTGTTTGCCGTCCTGCGCGCCAAGTTCGGCGACGAACTGCACCTGCTGCACGATGTTCACCACCGGCTGACGCCCATTGAGGCCGCTCGCCTGGGCAAGAGCCTCGAGCCCTATCACCTGTTCTGGCTGGAGGACCCGGTTGCCGCGGAGTTGCAGGAAGGCTTTCGCCTGATTCGCCGCCACACCACCACCCCCCTGGCGGTGGGCGAAGTCTTCAGCTCCATTTGGGACGCGCACCTGCTCATCACCGAGCAGCTGATTGACTACCTGCGCATGACCATCGTGCATAGTGGAGGCATAACCCACCTGAAGAAAATTGCGGCTCTGGCCGAGCTCTATCACGTGCGCACCGGCTGCCACGGCGCTACCGACCTGTCGCCGGTGTCCATGGCCGCGGCTCTGCACTTTGATATTTCGATCAACAACTTCGGTATTCAGGAGTACATGCGCCACACCAAGGAAACCGATGAGGTTTTTCCCCACGATTACTATTTCAAGGATGGATCTCTGTACGCCGGCGAAAAGCCCGGCCTGGGCGTGGATTATGACGAGAAGCTGGCGGCGAAGTTTCCTTATGAGCGCGCCTACCTGCCCGTCAACCGCAAGCTGGACGGCACGATGTGGAATTGGTGAGCAAACGCTTATGAGCTATCCGGGTTTGGACCTGAGCGGCAAGACGGCAGTGGTGATTGGCGGCAGCTCGGGAATCGGCCGCGCCCTGGCTATCGGCCTGGCGCAAGCCGGCGCGGACGTGATCCCCAGCGCGCGCCGCGCCCAGGAGGTGGCGGCCGCGGCTTCAGAAATCGAGCGCCTGGGCCGCCGCTCCCTGGCTGTTACCTGCGACGTGACCGACGAGTCCTCCTTGCACCAATTGCTTCAGGAAGCGCTCCGCGCCTTCAGCAAGGTGGACATTCTGGTCAACTCCGCCGGCATCGCCAAGCGTTTGCCGACCCTGGAGCTCAGCAACCAGGACTGGGACGCTATTCTGGATATCAACCTCAAGGGCCTGTTTCACGCCTGCAAAATTTTTGGCCGCCACATGGTGGAGCGCCGCTATGGCCGCATTATCAACATTGCTTCCCTTTCCTCTTTTCTCGGCCTCTTCCAATCCGCCGCCTATGCCGCCAGCAAAGGCGGCGTGCTCGCTCTCACCCGCACCCTGGCGGTGGAATGGGCGCCCCACGGCGTGTGCGTAAACGCCATTATGCCCGGCGTGTTCCGCACCGCCTTGAACCAGAAATTGCTGGACGGCACCCCTCGCGGCCAGGAATTCCTGGTGCGCACTCCCATGCAGCGCTTCGGACAGTTGGAGGAGTTGGTGGGCGCGGCCATCTTCCTTGCCTCCGATTCCGCCGGGTTCGTCACCGGCGCCACCATCCCCGTGGACGGCGGTTTCCTGGCCAGCGGGGTCAACCAGTGAGAACGGAATTATGGCTGCCATTTGACTGGCGGCCCGCCACGCGAGAAGCTAAAGCGATACCCCCGCCCGGGTGGCGAAACTGGCAGACGCACGGGACTTAAAAGGCACAGGGAGGTTTTGGTAAGCTACTCTGTGCCTTTGTTTTGCACGGCTTAGCTCTCCCATTGCTCTCGTTTCGGTACGGTTTGGTGAGGGTCTGTGGGAGTGTGATGGGCACAATTTGGGCACAGCCCCTGGGGCCGAAATGAAGCACA
>DATGGJ010000241.1:0-7483 GCA_035308585.1 Terriglobales bacterium | reverse complement strand
CGCAGAGTTGCGGTCCACTGCGGCGTTCCAGTGAAGCAGCAACTGGGCGGATGGGTCGCTGGAAGCGTCGGTTGCCGCAGCGAGAAGGCGCAGCAGTTGGCGGGCGGGCAAAGAGGTTACGTCCGCCTGCAGGCGCTCCATGTCGTCGAGGGTGATTTTGTGGCCGCGGTCGGCGTCGGCCGTCAACGCCTCGGTGATGCGGTTGGCGCGGTACGGTTCCGCCCACTCGAAGCCGACCTTGTAAGAAAAGTTCTCGGGGATCATCCGCTGGTTGGCGGTAACGACAAAACCGCGCTGGGGGTTGAACTGATGGGGAAGGGCCTGCAGGGGCACCCAGCCAGCCCACTCATAGCCTTCATCCCCGGGCATGGGTATGGTGCCAGTGAAATTCTTGCGGATGGGTTCCATGCCCACGGAATGCTCGCCGATATTGCCATTCACGTCGGCGTACACGACGTTGTGGGTAGGCAGCTTCCAGCGCTGGACAGCGGCTTCAAACTGTTGCCAATTCTGCGCCCGGTCAAGGCTAAGGCAAGCCAGGTAGCCGGCCGTTCCCGGTTCCGCGCCAATCCAGCGCAAAGCCAGCGCACGATGCGTAGGCTCGTCCTCCCACAACACCGGGCCGTGGCGGGTGAACTTCAAATCCACCGTAACGTCAGGCTGGCCTCTCACGTGGAATGTGGACTTCTCCACCCGCATTCGCGCCCAGCCGGTTTCGGTCTTGTAGCGAAGCGGGTCGCCGGGGTCGAGCTTTTCCAGGTAGAGGTCCTGCTGGTCCATGCCGAAGATGGTCCAACCCCAGGCGATGCGCTGGTTGTGTCCGTCTTCAATACCGGGGGAACCGGGCTCGGTGGCGCCAATCACGTTCCAGCCGGGCGCCACCAGGTGCACCACGTAACGCAAGGATGGACTCTTGTCTATGGTGCGGTGCGGATCGTTGCAGAGAAGAGGCCGGCCGGAGGCAGTCAACTTGCCGGAGACCACCCAGTCGTTGCTGGCCCACTTGCCGCTTCCCGGCTCATCCAGCCGGTGCGAGCCGGCAGTGAGCTCGGGAGCAAGTTCCATGGAGCTGTCGCTGCCCTGCAGGTTGCGCAACAGTTCCGGCGACAGCTTGGAAAGGTCTTCGCCGGGGGCGGGATCAAGAACGACGGGCGGATCCAGGCCGAGCAACGCGGAAGCTTTCTTCGCGCCAATCAAGGTGACGAGTTTGGCGTGGAGCAGTTCTTCAACCGAGTTGCGGGTCATGGGAAACCCGGCCATGCGAGTCAGGCAGTCTTCCGGTTTCCAGGGCTCAGGCTTGAATCCCGCCAACTGGAACTCGAGAGGCAGGCCGGGACCGCCGGGAGCAAGGCGGCGTGCGATCTCCGCATTAATGCCCTGGGTAAATGCTTCCAGGATTTGTTTGGCGTCGGGAGCATAGCTGGCATATTCGTCGGCCATAGAACCACGGTAAGCCAGCAGGCGCGCGTTGATGTCGCGCTGCAAATACTCGGGGCCGAGCACTTCAGCCAGCCGCCCCTGCCCGACGCGCTTCCATAGCTCCATCTGAAAGAGGCGGTCCTGGGCGGTCACGAAACCCTGGGCGAAAAACAAGTCATGCTGGTTTTGAGCGTAGATATGAGGAACGCCCCAGGGGTCGCGCAGCACGGTGACCGGGCGTAACAAACCCGGCAGCTTCAAGGCGCCGCGGGTGGTGGACAGGGCGGATTGCGCCCTCGCCCGCAACGAGGGTTGACTGCCAGCCGCTTGCGTGCGGGCGCCCCTGCCGGGGAAATGCATGAACGAATACGCCAGGGGGACAAGACATAGAAACCCCACCGCAACCCTCCCCAGGGCCAGTCGTTTCATGCTGCAGCTTTTCCTCCCTGCGCTCGGCAGTACGGTTCACTTCTACCACAGGAACCAGACCATACGGCCTGGTTACCTGTGGTCGAGTATGGCACCAGGAACGATTACCAGATCACCTTGATCGCGAATTGAATTTCGCGGCCGGGTGTCTGGGTCGAGTCAATCTGGCCGAAGCCCGGCACGGGCGCGCCGGTGGCGTCGAAGGCCTCGAGATTATCCACCGGCGGCGCGAAGTTCGCATGGTTGATGACGTTAAAGAACTCCGCCCGGAACTGGACATTCAGGTTCTCCCGGATGTGATTATTCTTGACCATGGAGTAGTCGAGGTTGAGCAATCCCGGTCCGATGATGGAGTTACGCGCCAGCGTGCCCACCAGATTGTCGCAGCGCGGAAAGGCGTGCGATTTGTCGCAGTAGGTGTTGTAAAAACTCTGGCTGGGCGCCTGGGCAACCGTGAGGCAGTTGGGCTTGATGTACTGGCTGGGATTGCCGGGGTTGATGATGGAGCTGCAGTCTCCGCCGTAGAGGCGGTCGGGAATTGCGATAGGCTCAGAGTTGAGCTGCCCCATGGGATCGCCTTCCACGCCGTCGAGGGGCCAGATGGGAACACCATCGCTGGCTTCAAAGATGGCTCCCAGCTGCCAACCGCGGAACAGCCAGCCCGCGGGTCCAGCCAGCGCGTGGGGATTGGGAACCTGGTAAAGCAGATTGACCACCAGGTTCTTGCCGACATTGAAATCAGAAAGGCCGCGGACAAGTCTCAAATCCCACCAGGGAGTAGTCGGGCTGAGGTCGCTGGCAAAATTGTCGCCGGCAAAACTGCCCGAGGAGGTGTCCATGGTCTTGCTCCAGGTGAAGGAGCTCATGGCTTGCAGGCCATGGCTCATATCCTTGGTGACGCGCACCTGCAGCGAGTTGTAATAGGAGAGGCTGGTCCAGAGCGTGGTCTGGATGGCATTTACATTGGTGTTGATTGGATGGCCGGGGACAAGGCCGGAGCCGCCTTGGGTCAAACAAGTGGGGTTGGGAGTGGGGCCTGAACAAATTGGGTTGGGAAACACCCAGCGATCACCGACGTGATAGGGGTACACGGTATTGATATCGTCGAGCTGGAACGGATTGTGGACACCACGTGATCCGGCATAGGCGATGCTCACCGCAGTGTTGCCTGGAAGTTGCCGCTGCACGTCCAGGTTCCACTGAAAGATGTAATTCCGCTTGAGGTCAGGCTGGACGTAATTCCACACCTGGCTGACTGCCGGAGGGTTGGTCAGCAGGGAGGCAATGCCCTGGGGAAACACTCCCGCGGTCGGATTGTTGACAGCGGTGACCACGTGGAAGGGAGAAGTCTGGGCATTGTTGATGACCAGTTCATAGGGGAGAGGAAGGGCGTCAAACAAGCCGAAGCCGCCGCGAACAGCGGTCTTCTGATCGTGGAATGGGTCCCAGGCAAAGCCGATGCGGGGCTCAAAATTCCTGAGCGTGGGGTTGCGTTGGAAGTATTTGTTGTAGAAGGGGCCAGTGGCAGGATTGGTCTCAATGGTCTGCAAATTGGCGATCTTGCCGTTCTTCTCGGTGGGGATGGTGGCCATTTCGTACCGCAAACCCAGGTTCAGCGTGAGATTGGAGCGGGCATGCCAGTCGTCCTGCAGATACGCGCCCAGGACCCAGTCCCGGTTGTAATGAGTGGAGATGGCGGAAATGTTAGGGGGCCCGGCGAAGCGGGAGGGAGCGTCCTGCAGAAAACTGGAAATACTGGGGAAAGTAGCGGTGCCGTCCTCGATGAACGGGGCAAACAAGTCTTCATGCAGCCGGACCAGCATGCCGCCGAACTTTACGTTGTGGGTGCCCATGGTGCGCACCGCATCGTCGTAAATTTGGAAACTCTGCATCAAGTAGTTCTGGACTGACTGCCCCTGCAGGCCGCCACGAAATGGGGTAAGACCGGAGACAGTCAGGCGAGGAGCATAGAGACTGGGCAGAATGCCAAAGGAATGATCGGCGGCCGCCGGGTTAATGGCGCTCGGAGTCAGCTGCCCATCACCGTAGCTGCGGTTATAGCCCAGGCGAACGGTGTTGCCCATTTCGGGGCTGAAGATGTGGGTATTTTCCAGGGAGCCGCCCTGTCGACCGACAGCGAACTGGTCCAGCACCTGGTTGGTGCCGTCGGGTTGGGTAAAGGTGGAACGATCATAGTAATAGCTGGAGTTTAAGCTGTCTTTATCGGACAGTTTCACGTCGGCCCGGGTGGTGAAATAGTTCTCCGGGACGATCTGGGCGCCGGAAAAAGCGTAATTGCCGGTGTCGCCGAGTCCGATGAGGCCGGCGTTGGGCAGGGGGAAGAAGGTGAAGAACCTTGCGATGGTGGGGTTGACGGGCACAGTAATGGGATTGCCATTATCGTCGTGAATGTGACCGGCGCGGGCGTCCGCCGAAAGCGTGTGGGCGACGTGAGTAATGCCTTTGCTCTGGCGCAGGCCCTCGTAGTCGCCGAAGATAAACACCTTATCCTTCCACACGGGCCCGCCGGCGGAAGCGCCGAACTGGTTGCGGCGGAAGGCCGCCTTGGGGAGGTTGTTATTGTTTTCGAAATAGTTGGCCGCATCCATGGCGCTGTTGCGGATGAATTCATAAGCGCTGCCGTGGAACTGGCTGGTGCCGGAGCGGGTGATGGCGTTGATGACGCCGCCGGAGGTGAAGCCATACTCGGCCGAGTAGTTGCTGGTAAGAACCGAGAACTCCTGGATGGCATCCACGCCCAGATTCTGGCCGAGCACGCTGCCGGGTCCGGCGTTGGAGTAGTCATTGATGATGATGCCATTGAGCCGGTAGGTGTTCTGAGTTGGCCGGCTTCCGTCAATGGTCATTTGCATGCCCAGACCGCGGGCATGGGAGCCGACCTGGGTGACAGCCTCCTGGGTGCGCACGGTGGCCACACCTGGTTGCAGAGTGGCCAGCGAGCCCCAGTCGCGGCCATTCAAGGGCAGCTCGCGAACTTCCGAGCCCACCACGTCGCCGCTGATGGTGGAAGTGGCCAGGTCAACACTGGGAGCCTGTTCGGTTACGTCCACGCTCTGCCTGGTTTCTCCAACGGAGAGGGAGACGCTTAATATCTGCTTGGCTCCGACCGTCAATGTTGCCGCCGCGGCCTTGGTGGCGAAGCCTTTGGCGACGAAGGTGACCTGGTAGTTGGCCGGCAAAAGGTTGGGCACACTGTAGAAACCGTCCGTGTTGGTGGTGGTGGATTGCACCACGCCGGTGGCCAGGTTCTTGACCGAAACCTGAGCATTCACGATGACGGCTCCCGAAGCGTCGGTTACAGTTCCCGACAGGGTTGCCCCGGCCACCTGTGCGCGCAGCGGAAGCGCGGTCATTACCCCGATCAACAGCAGCAACAGAGCCAAGCGAATCTTCATAACGATCCTCCCTTCACGGACCAGAAGGAGCGCGGAGGGCGGGCTACCATACCTCTATGCTGTCTGCTGGCCTGACCAGTTATCCAACAAAAATCGGCGCCGCGTAACCACCGCTAAGAAGACGGATACCGTAAAGGTCGGGGACCGGTAAGAACTTCTAAAAATGCCAGCGGAGAACAGGCGAAACCTGTGATCCGCCCCATAATTTCGGCGGATGCTACTGCCGATGTCACCAAACATGCAAGAAAATAATCGTTTGATGACTTAAATTTCTCTTGTTCAGGAAAGCCTACAACCGCCTGCCGCAACGCAGCGGACCAGGCAAATTGATTGCGCGACAACATACCGTACAGACCTTAAGGAAAGCTTAAGACAGGACATTATTTGGCAGGGGAGCGACCACCCAGCACACGTTCACCAGCAGAAGCGTGAACGAACCCGCCGCGCTGCCTGCCGGATGAGGGAAATGGGTGGGGGGGGTATTTGGGTTTGTGGAAAAGAAAAGGCGCGCAAGGCACGCGCCCTTTCTGATTGGTGGACAGTCTAGTTATTCCTTGTCGTATACGGCGGTACTCTTAACTTTTTTACCCTGGGCATCGGTTCCACTCGAGATCACCGTACGGCTCTTGCCGTCAGCGGAGAGGATAATCGTACCTGTAGTTGTGACCTTCTTTCCCTTTTTCACCTTAAAACCTAACTTGTGGGCGCTTCTCCTTTCGACGGAGCGCGAGTCTGAAGCGGGGTCGCCGGTAACGGGATAGTCGCTGCCATCGAACTTACCCGTCCACTCGTTATGCGTCGGATTGCCCGCGCTATCCGTGCCATCTATCGTAACTTTGATGCTGTCACCTGCAGGCTCGTAGACAACCGTGCTGTTCTTCGCCATTCCAGGCGCGAGCTTTGACTTGGCCTCGTTCAATTTCCAGGTGCCCATAAAGGGGTTCTGCGCGAAACATACTCCCGTAGCAACAAAGCACAGAATTATGCTCAGAACGATCGTTCTTGGTTTCATATTGTCTCCTGATTGAGAAACAGGGCCGGGGACCGAGTGACGCGCCATTCTACTGCCG
The DNA here is from genome assembly GCA_035308585.1 of Terriglobales bacterium. GTDB lineage: Bacteria > Acidobacteriota > Terriglobia > Terriglobales > Acidobacteriaceae > JAICWP01. Next base: position 1,149 of record DATGGJ010000241.1, on the reverse strand, counting down.
GGTCCGACCGCTGGGCAACGCTCAAATTAGGGAGCGGCCAGTCGGCTACGCTTTCACCGGCCGGGTTACTTACGTCAGCCATGCTGCGTTGTCCCTTAGGACAATGGAGATTGCGAACATTCCACACGACAAATGAATAAGCAGGCACTAGCCAGGCCATCTGATAACGATCCCGCTGCGCTCCTTTCGTTATGTGGGAGCTGCACTGGCCTCGTCCTAAAATCCGTTCCACCTAGAGAAACCAATACAATGTACAGTGACGTTCAACCGTCCTTTCGAAGCTTCGCGAGCAACCTATCCGGTTGGTGCAACCGCAACATCTTAGGCCTAAGACAACGCGCAGACCGTTTGCGGAAGAGGGTGCTCGCTAAACGCCGGCTTCGCGGCCAATCGCTTCACACTATCCTTTCGGCATTGGGAATTATCGTGGGCGCCGCAGCGGGCGGGCTTTGGCTGAACAGCAGTGCCGCGGGACTGTTTGCGCTCGTCCTGCTGTTGCTGCTGGCCAGCATCGGCCGGTCACTGCAACGCATTGCCAGCCTCCTGCGAACGCAGCCTGGCGTTCCTCTCTCTCCTACTTGGAGTGTTCCCAAACCAGGAACGGCCAGCGAGCGAAATATTTACATCAGCACCAAGGCCATGGAGCGACTGCGACCGTGGGTAGAAGACCAGAGCTCGTTGACGGAGGAGAGCGCAAAGGCATATTGCTCAGTTCTCCTGGATACGATGTCAATTCTTGACCCCAAGCTGGCGGGCAGAGCAGGCGCGGGGGACATCTGGTCCTGATGATGATCCCGTCCAGCGTCGTGGATTTATCAAACTAGAGGTACTCACAATGCAAGCTCAGAACGGATCTGATGTGTCGCGGCGGAGCTCAAGAGTGCCCATCACGGTTCCCCTGCTGGTCACGAGCCTGGATGCGGGTAATGATTTTTCTGAAGTATGCGAGACCATGGTGGTCAGCGCCCATGGCTGTGCTCTGCGTTCGCCGATGGCGGTGAAAGCCGGCGTCCCCGTGCACTTCCACACCAAAGAGGGGCGGCAAACAGTAGCCCACATCGTAGACTGCCAGCCGATGGGGTCCACTCCAGAACGTTGGAGGCTGGGCGCACAACTGGACGAACCGGAAAATATCTGGGGGGTAAAACC
>DATGGJ010000240.1:0-3388 GCA_035308585.1 Terriglobales bacterium | reverse complement strand
CAGAACCTGGGTCCGCTGGCGGGCGGCGGCCTGCCTATTTTCCCCAGCAGCGGTGCGTTGTTGCCGGCCTCCTTTGTGCCCATGACTTCGCTGGTGGGCAACTACCCGATTTTTGAAGGCACCAGCCTGTACTCGCTGCGCCTGGACCACCGCATCAGCGCCAACAACCAGCTCATGCTGCGCGCCGGGGTCAGCCCCAGCACCACCACCGGCATTCAGGTGAACGCGCAGGGCCCGCAGAACTTCGGCCAGAATGCTTATTCGCGCACCTCGCAGCAGACCTACCGGGATTTCAGCATCAGCGGGCACGACACCCTGACTCTGGGCAACAACAAGGTGAATGATTTCCTGTTCGCCTACTCGCGGCGCGGCCTGCTTTACAACTTTTCGGGCGCTCCCGGTGGCAGCAATGTGGGGGTGAACATTCCCGGATTCGCCTTCTTCGGGCGGGAGCCGTTCTCGTTTGTGAACCGCACCGAGCAGCGCTATCAGCTTTCCGACAGCCTTTCCTGGGTGAAGGGCAATCACAACATGAAGTTTGGAGTTGAGGGCAACTTCCTGCCGGTGCAGGCCGACTTCACCGTGAACTTTGGCGGGATTTACAACTTCGGAGGCGTGGAGCTTCCTGGCTTTCCCACCATTCCCGGCATCCCCAACTTTCCCGGGATGTCGCCCATCCAGGCTTATGGACTGGGCTTGCCGCAGAACTTCATCCAGGGCGTGGGCAATCCTCATGATGCCTTCACCAACACTCCCCTGGGCGGCTTTATCCAGGACAGCTGGCGAGCGCGGCCCAATCTGACCCTGAACTATGGCGTGCGCTATGACGTGGAGTTGACGCCCACCTTCGCCGCCATCAACGCTTTCTCCCAGGCGGCGCAGAAGAGCCTGGGCATTACTCAGGGCATTCCCCGCGACTGGGACAATGTGGCCCCCCGCATTGGTCTGGCTTGGGATCCCGGCAACAACGGCAAAACCGTGATCCGCGCGTCGTATGGAATCTTCTTCGACCACCCGCTGCTGGCCCTGGCTTTTGATTCCGATGTGGCCGATGGCGCGCAGGCGCCGCAAGTCGTCCTGTTTGGCGCCAGTCCATGCACCGCCGCCAGTACCCCCAGCCCGCTGAACCTCAATGCCGCCAATACCTTCCAGGGCACGCTGGGCAATCCTAACTGCACCCCTGCTGGTTTGGCGCAGGCACTGAATTATCTGCCCAGCCAGCAACGCTTTAATCCCACTCCCAACGCCCCCTCGGCGTTCGTGGGGCAGCAATACCTGGCGGCCGGCATCCCCCTGATTCTGCAGCCGTTTGGGTTTCCCACAGCGGCCAATTTTCAGTATCCCTATTCCGACCAGGCGAACCTTACCGTCGAGCGCGACCTGGGACACAACTTCGCGCTCAGCCTGCAGTACAACTTCAACGCCGGCAAACGCTTGAATCGTCCCATCAATGCCAATGCTGTGCGCTCCGACCTGCTGATACACAACTACCAGGTGGCGGCCGCGGCGGGAGACCCGGGCGCGCTCAGCGGCGGAACCAGCGCGCCGCTGTTTGTGGGCTCCATCGGCGCTCCCTGCGGCGTGAATCTCAATCCGGGGCTGCTCCAGGGTCAGCCCTGGGTAAGTTCGTCGCTGGTCAGCTTTTTCCGTCCTTCCGGGCTGAACCCGTCGCTGGCACAGGCGGCGATTGCGGGCGGGGCGGGCGCGTGTGTGGGATTGGCTAACCAGATCATGGCGGCGGAGGGCTTGAACGCCGGTTGCGACCCGACGTCGCTGGTTGGCTGCATTCCCTTCAGCGACATGCCGGCCAATTATTCCAATGGCAGCTCGGTGTATCACGGATTTACCGCCAACCTGCGCAAGCGCTTCAGCAACCACTATGAGTTCCTGGTGTCCTATACCTACTCGCACGCCATTGACGATTCCACTGACCTCGAATCCCCCTTGTCACCGCAAAATAACTACGATCCCAACGCCGACCGCTCTTCGTCACTGTTCGACCAGCGGCACCGCTTTGTGCTTAGCGGTGTGTACCAGACGGGCAAGCTCTCCGGCAGCAATTTCTGGAGCAAGCTAGGCAGCGAGTGGACCTTTGCCCCCATCATCGAGGCGGGCGCGGGGCGTCCGTTTAACATCATCACCGGCTCTGATCGCAACTTTGATTTCGGCACCACCACCGACCGGCCGCTCACGGTTGCCTCGGGCACACCGCAAAACCTGTGCGGCGACCAGGCGGTGGCCTCGAGCTATTCGCCTACCGGATTTCTGCAGCCGGCCTGCTTCCTCAACGGCACGCTCATCGGCAACCTGGGGCGCAATGCCGGGGTTCGGCCTTCTACCCTGTTCACCGACATGCGGGTGGCGCGGCACATTGCCTTCGGCGAGCGCGCTGGCCTGGACGCCATGGTGGACGTATTCAACTTCATTAACCGGTTCAACGTGGCCGATGTGAACCCGTTGTGGAGCAATGCGGGGCAGGCGACCGCCGCTTTCGATCCCCGGCAGGTACAGCTGGCGCTGAGGTTTTCCTGGTAAGCCGCCAGGCATGTACAGCCCGGCTCGGAAGACGTGGTGAAAATCGAGTTTGAACTCAGGGCGGAGGACGGCAAAGAAGCGCAGCGCGTCTACTATGCTTCTCTTCGTCCCCGTTCGGATCGGTATATCTATTTCCTGCTGATTTGCCTGGGCCTGCTCTTCATCATCGGGCCATTGGTTTCATTTTGGCGAGGGAGAGTCCATGGGGGGCTGAACGGTATCGGGTACCGAGAGTGGTTTGAGTTCTTCCTGGGCGTGTTGTTGGTATTCGAAGGCTGGTTTCTGGCTAGGCGGGGTGCGCTCTATAGCTTCCGACCTCCCGGCCACGTCGGCGCACAGGCACTGGAGATTAGAGAGGAGGGCATTGTCATCGGCAGCCCGGACCGCTTTGCGGTCAGTTCCCTGGTTTGGCACGATTTCAGCCGCTTCGTCGAAACCGAAAATCTGTTTGTGCTCCTCACGCTATGGCCTTCCAATGTCTCGTCATTGTTCGCTTATCGCATCCGGAGCACACCGCGTTCTCTCTACGTGATTCCTAAGCGGGTGTTTTCCCCGGGAGCAGCCGAGGAGTTGCGAAATCTGCTTACGGAACATGTGCCGGCTGTTTCCTGATCTCCTTTCCCAGTCCCGAGGCAACCCCGGCCCACAACTCCGGATTCTGTCTAACCTTTCAGGTGGTGCAGGGAGTGATTGCGGGAGAACAGGGACCATTGGAAGGTAACCACGGTACCTTTGTTCGATTGACCCGCTCGAAAAACCCGTAGTAGGATTCAACCAGTTTCCTGAAAAGCCAGGCAGATTAGCCCTAAGTCCTAGAGAGCATGAGGATTCCACAGTTCTATTGGTTCACGCC
>DATGGJ010000239.1:0-2418 GCA_035308585.1 Terriglobales bacterium | reverse complement strand
TTATCACAGGAACGCCGAGAGCAGCCGCCCAGGGTTGCTTCGACTCGGGCGTCCGCCCTCGCTCAAGGTCCAACCAAAATGGGAAGGGGAGGTAGAGAATTTCCTGTCGCGGCAGCGGATGGAAAGATTGCAGGGGCCCTTCCCTCGAGATGCGCACCTTTATGGCGCATCCTCGGCTCAGGATGACAGAGCTTACTCCCTACTTCCTCTTCTTCCCCTTGCCCTTCTTGGCGGGCGGCTGGGGCTTGGCCTTGGCTTTAGCCTTAGGCTCGGGGGGCTTGGGGGCCGACGGCTTGGCGGAGTTGGGGGCGGGATTGGGTTTCGGCGCAGAGGCCGGAGCAGGCGCGGCCGCGGCGGCGACCTTCGGAGTGGCTATCGCCGGCAACGCCGCTTCCCCTCCCTTGCCCTTGCGCTTCTTGCCTGCCGGGGCGGCGGGGGCGGGCGCCGCAGCGACTGCCGCCGCCTGGGCTTGTGCCGCTGCCTTGGCCGCGCGTCCACGCTTGGGCGGAGGGGGAGGCGGGGGCGGCGGGGGCGGAGGCGCCAAGGGTTTCAGATACTTCAGAATCTCGGTGCGCGAGCGCATCTTCCCGTCCAGCAGCAGCAGGAAAACGTCGTGCGCGATCTTGGGATACTCGGGCAGCGAGGGCGTAATGTGCAGCTCGGTCATCTCCAGCAAAGGCAGCTTCTGCTGCACCTGCCGCCACTTGGTGAAGAAGTTCTTGATCTTCTGCTCCACCGCCTGCTGCCGGGTGGTCAGTTCTAGAAACAGAATGGTCTCGGGCTTGGCCTTCGACAGCAGCTCCCAGGTGCGCGAAGGGGTGGCCGCTTCCTTGCCGCTCAGCCTCCTGGCCAGCTCCTTGGCGTCCGCCTCCAGACGGCGCCAGCTCTCCACCAGATCGCGCCGCGGAATCAGCTTCTGCATGTCGGCGACGTCGTGGTCGCTCAGGCGCTTGGTGAGGAAGTAGAGCACGATGGGGCCGGTATCCAGGGTATAGCCCAGCTCCGCCATCTGCTGCCGCGCTTTGGCCAGCTGCCCCAGTTCCGAGGTATCCACCTTGGCCACGCTCCAGTGGGGGTTCAGCACCTTCAGCCAGCCCTCTTTTTCCAGCACCTTCAGGATGTGCAGCGGGTCCTCTTCGTAGGCCAGTTGCTCAATTTCGTAACCGATGGCGCGATCGCCGATGTTCTCGATGTAGTTGTTTTCCTTGGCCGAATCGTAACGCGCCTGGGTGCGCTCCTCCAGCGGCCAGTGGAAGCGGTGGGCAAAGCGCGTGGCCCGGATCAGGCGCGAGGGCTCCTCCAGGAAAGCGTAGTTGTGCAGAATGCGCAGCACCTTGGACTCGATGTCGGCCGCACCGTTGAAGGGGTCGAGCAGCAGGCCGCGCGAGCCCGGATTCAGGGAGAGGGCCATGGCGTTGACGGTGAAGTCGCGGCGGCGCAGGTCCTCGGCGATAGTGGAGGGGGCAGTCTGCGGCGGCTTGCCCGGCTTGTCATAGCGCTCCGAGCGCGCCATGGCCACCTCGCCCCGCACGTTGCCGGGAAACATGAGGTAGAGGGTCTTCAGGTCGTCATCCACGCCTTGAACCACCACCCCGGCCCGCTCCAGGTCCTTTTGCAGCTTCAGTGGATTGCCCTGAACGGTGAAGTCCAGGTCGCGGATGGGGAAGCCACTGATGATGTCGCGCATGGCTCCGCCCGTGAGATACACATTCATCTCATTAGCACGCACCACATCTTGCAACGCGTTGACGGCGCGCTGCTGCTCCGGGGTGAGCCGGATCTCCATGGTGTAGATGTAGTCGGCCATGTTTCAGACTTTAAAGGACTTACGTTCCACACACGCGCCCAGGGGCGACCCGGTTGGGGGCCGCTCGCCGAACCCGTTCAACTGCGGGTAAGTTTCTCTTTCCAATGGACTTAGGTCGGCTTTGCGAGGGCACAATAAACCCCTCACCTTACCATAAAGAATGATGGTTTGGCTACAAAAGTGCGCATTTTTGAGGCAAAAAATGGGGTGAAAAATGCGACAATCGCGGGAAGTGAGAGCGGGCGAGCTTTCACGGTTTCCCCCAAAAACCATGGTTTCGACCCACAAAAAAGTGATTGTGCGCAAACTGGACCGGGACACGGTAAACGGCTACGTGGCGCCCGCTAACTTCCTGGTGGAGGGGAAGTTAGAGATGATGAACACGGCGGGAAACGTGGTCGCGGTGGATTTGCGGGAGATCAAAATCGTCTATTTTGTGAGGGAGTTTACCGAGGCCGGCGCGCCGCAGCGCAAGACTTTCACCAACCGGCCGCGCACGGAGGGCCTATGGGTGCGCCTGAAGTTTAAAGACGGGGAGGTCATGGAAGGATTGATGCCCAACGACTTAACCCAGGTAATGGCGGAGGGCTTCCTGGTGAACCCGCCCGACC
>DATGGJ010000238.1:0-4738 GCA_035308585.1 Terriglobales bacterium | reverse complement strand
CGTACCGCGTCCTGTTTCTCCCGCCGGACCAGTTCATTGAGGGGGGAGGCGGCGGAAATGGCAACCGCCAGCGGTTCCACGTCCTGATCGCTGAACAGACTCTGTTCCCGCATTCGGCGCCGCAAGCGGTCAATACAGTGGTGACTGGCAATGCTGAGCAACCAGCGCTCGAAGGGAATCGAGCCGTCGTAGGTCGTGATGGCGCGCGGCAATCGCATGAATACTTCGCTGCAGGCATCCTCCGCCTCCTCCCGGGACCCAAGCATGTGCCAGCCCAGGCCGAGAACACGGCGGGACAGGCGGCGATGAATTTCCGCCAGCGCCTGCGCCTCACCCTGCCGCGCCTGTCGCACTACCGCTTCGAGTTCCAGCGTGTCCATTTCCCGTGTCCAGGAGTTGGCCCGGTTACTGGCAGCTTCAACTATCAATACGAGCCGGGCTGAGGAAAAATTTCAGATTTTTGACCTGGGCGTGTGACCGGGCCGGTTGGCTTAGGACAGGGATATCCCTTGCGACAGCAGGTGAGAGGCCGGAGCTACAGGAGCTACTCCGTACTGGTCACCGGCATGCGCAGGACTTCGTTCTCGCCCACGCCCATGGCCTGAAGCTGTTTCAGAAATGGCTGCACCGCATCCAGAATGCCCACCCGGGTTTGAGCGGCAGCGCCTTCCTGTTCGCTGTTGTTTGGACTTCCAGCCAATAGCGATTGCAGCAGGCTCTTTTTGCGCGGGAAAACCTCAATCTTGACATCTTCGGCTGGTGCAACTCCAATGGCCTTCTTCACCAGGCTGATAGCTTCGTCGAAGCCGCCTAAATCGTCCACCAGACCAAGATTCTTGGCGTCGGAACCGGACCAGATGCGGCCTTTGGCTATTTGCAGCACCTTATCTTTAGGGAGATGCCGGCCGTCGGCCACCTTGGTGGTGAAATCGGCGTAGACCCGGTCCAGCCAGGCTTCAAAGCGCGCCCACTCCTGCGGAGAGTAATCCATGGTGCTGGTCCACATGGTGGCGTTGGCTCCCTCGTGCACCTGGTCCCAGCTGAATCCGACCTTTTTCCAGAATCCGGAGCTGAGGAACTTGCCCCCCAGCACACCAATGGAAGCGGTGATGGTGCCGGGTTGGGCGACGATCTTGTCGGCGTCCATGGCCACAAAGTAGCCGCCGGACCCGGCCAGGTCGCCCATGCTGACAATCACCGGCTTGCCCGCCTTGCGCGCCAGGGCAACTTCCCGCCAGATGGCGTCAGAGGCTACGTAAGAACCGCCAGGGCTGTCCACGCGGAACAGAATCGCTTTGACATCTTTATCATCAATAGCGGCGCGGAAGGCGGCGGTCACGGTATCGGAGCCCATGCCGCCGCCGCCGGTCAGGGCATCAAAGTTGCTCTTGCCGCGCTGCACCGCCCCCACGCCATAGATGAGGGCCACCGTCTTGCCCCTCTGGTGCGGCCGCCCGGCGCCTTCCAGGTATTTGGTCAGATAGAGGAACTGCGCGCCCTCGCCGGCTTTCTTCTTCGCCTGGTCGTAGACTTCGTCGCGGTAGGCAAGACCGTCCACCAGTTTGGCATCCAGGCCTTCCTTGCCCAGATAAGGTCCATGGTCAACCAATGACTGCCACTGGTCCTTGGGAATGCCGCGCGCGTTGCAGATGCCCTCCTGCATCTGCGTGAACCAGGAATTGAGAATGGCGGTGTTCTCCTCGCGCTCGGCCGGCGTGTATTTCTTCTCGGTAAAGGTGTTAAGCGCGCTTTTGTACTCGTAGCGGTGGTCGCCGTGAAAGGGCAGGCCCAGCTTTTGCAGGGTGCCACTGATAAACGGGGATTCCAGCATGAGGCCGGTCAGGCCGATGTCGCCGGAGGGCTGGAGATAGATGTGGTCGAAGGCGGTTGCCAGATAGTAAGACTTGTTACCCGGCCCCACCTCGCCAAAGGTCTCGGCAAAAGCCACAGCGAATTTCTTTTTGGCGCGAAAACGCTGCACGGCCTCGCGGATCTCCTGCACTTCGGCCATGCCCATCTGCTCCGAGCCGACGCGCGCCACCAAGCCAGCCACCCGGGTGTCGTCAGCGGCGCGGTCGAGGGCATCCACCACATCGCGCACCACCAGGCGATCCTTCATCATGACCTGCAGAAAGGGCTGGTTGGGGACGTATTCCACCATGGGCTGTTCCAGATTTACTTCCAGGATGGCTTTGCCGGGCACGTGCGGCTTGCGTCCGGTCAGCAAAACCGCGATGACGATGACGTAGATGATGGCCAGTGCGCCGATCGCGGCTAGGAATCGAACCAGAAACTTTCTCATGGCGCTCTCCTGAGTTCAGGTGGGAACGGATGAGTGTAGCGCAGGAGAGGGGCAGTACTCAGCACCTAATTCCAGGTCAGGGACTGGTGTCCGCCCGGCGGGCAGCGCTTTACGCGGCGGGCCTTAGCGTCGTCTTCGATATGCGCATCGCCATTAGCCGCCGGTGCATGTCCAGAGCAGCTTTGCGGGCGGCGGCCACGGCGGTCACCACCAGGTCGGCGCCGCGAACGTTATCGCCGGCGGCGTAGAGGTCCTCGCGGGAGGTGCGGCCGGTCTCCTCATCTTGCACCAGCACGGTACCCCACTTGGTCATCTGCAGGCCGGGTGTGTTCTCTGGAATTTCAGTCTCCGGGTTGTAGCCGATGGCCAGCACTACCGTGTTGCAGGGCAGGGTGAAGTTGGATCCCTCGATGGGCACCGGGGAGCGGCGCCCCTTGGCATCAGGCGCGCCCAACCGCATGCGTATACATTCCGCGGCCACGACCAGGCCGTGTTCATCACCCAGCAGGCGCACCGGCGCGGTCAGCCACTCGAACTGCACCCCTTCCTCGACGGCGTTCACGCGTTCCTCGCAGCGCCCCGGCATTTCCACCTCGCTGCGCCGGTAAACGCAATATACCCTGCTGCCGGGATTAAGCCGGCGGGCGGTGCGCACGCAGTCCATGGCGGTGTCGCCGCCGCCGATCACCAGCGTGATGTCACCGGCATAGGGTTTGGGATTATCGGCGTCGCGCCAGTGTTCGGGCAGAAGTTCCGGCGGCAGATTTCCGCGCACCAGGTATTCGGTGGCCTGGTAGACGTGCCGCAGTTCTTCGCCTTCAATCTTCATCACTCCACCCTTGACGGCGCCATAACCCAGAAACACCAGGTCGAAGCCATGGGCGCCGAGGAAGCTGTCTACGGGGCGATCCTTGCCCACGCGGTAGTTGCACACGAACTTCACGCCCAGGTCCTCCAGGTACTGGATTTTGCTGAAGACCAGTTCCTTGTTGAGCTTGAAATTGGGTATGCCATAGAGCAGCAGCCCGCCGGGGAAAGGCCACATATCGAAGACGGTTACGGTGTGGCCCCGCGTGGCCAGTTCTTCGGCCACCGCCAGGCCCGCCGGCCCGGCTCCCACCACCGCCACCGACATTCCAGTGGGTTTGGCTTTCGTCCGGGGAGGATAGCCGTGATTGCGGCGCACGTAGTCCATTACGAAAGCTTCCAGCTTGCCGATGCAGGCCGGCGCCTTTTTATAGCCGAGCACGCAGGCTCCCTCGCACTGCTTCTCCTGCGGACAGATGCGGCCGCAGACGTCGGGCAGGTTTGAGGTCTCCATGAAGCGCAGGGCGGCGCCGACGAAATCGCCCTGGCCCAGCAGAAAGAGCGCTCCGGGAATGTCATTGTGCAGCGGACAGGCTTTGACGCAGGGAGCGTGGTCGCAGTAGAGGCAACGCTGAGCCTGCTCCACCGCGATTTCCGGCGCATAGCCCTGCGAAACTTCGTTGAAGTTGTAGATGCGCTGCTGCGGATCCTGCTTAGGAGGCTTGACCACATCCAGCCGGTAACGTTCGCGGCGGTTGATCATCGCGCCACTCCCTGGGCGTGCTTAGCCCAACCAGAGCCCACGGTTGCAGGGTGCGGACACCCCGCCCGGTAAACCGCTCCAAGATGCACCGTGGCTGCCACAAAAGGCTGTGCCGCCTATCACAGGGCGCGGTGATGTAGTTGGGCTGGCTAACTGGCAGACTAGCTGCCAGCCGCAAGCTAACCGGCCAGGCAGCTCGAAAGCTGCGAAAATAGAGACATGTCCGCGTTTACGCTTCCCCCCATCTCGGAGATCACGCGGCAGGTGAAAGCCGCCGCCGCCGAGGCCGGCTTCGACCTGGCCGGCATTGCCGGCGTGAGCGAGTTTCCTGAGCTGGATTACTTTCCCGCCTGGATTGCTCAGGGCCGCGGCGCAGACATGGCCTACCTGCAGGCGCGCGATGAGCAGGGGTGCCTGAAGCGCGCTTCCCTGCGCTCGGTGGCGCCCTGGGCACGCAGCGTGGTGGTCTGCGGGCTGAATTACAACACCTCTCAGCCCTATTCAACCCAGGTAAACGATTCGGAGCGCGGCTGGATTTCCCGCTATGCCTGGGGCCGGCGCGACTATCACAACGTGGTGCTGCAAAAATTGAAGCGGGTGGAAAGCAAAATCAGTGGGCAGTGGCCGGTGGGCAGTGGTCAGAAGACCGATGGGCAAATCCGGACCCGGGTTTATGTAGATACCGGGCCCCTGGTGGAGCGGGTTTACGCCAAGTATGCGGGCATTGGCTGGATCGGCAAGAATACCTGCATCATCAACCAGCGGCTGGGCTCCTGGTTCTTCCTGGGTGTAATTCTGACCTCGCTGGAACTGGCGCCGGATTTGCCCGCGCCCGACCGTTGCGGCACCTGTACGCGCTGTCTTGA
>DATGGJ010000237.1:0-2599 GCA_035308585.1 Terriglobales bacterium | reverse complement strand
GGTGAAGCGTTCGCCGGCGCGGATCTCCCGCAGGTCGGCCTCGTCCAGCAACCCGTGTTCCTCCAGTTTGTCTTCCACGTAGGCCAGGGTGAACTCGGTGCCGTACACCGGAAGATTGATTTCCGAAAGAATCCAGGGCAGCCCGCCGATGTGGTCCTCGTGGCCGTGGGTGAGCACGATGGCCCGCACCTTGTCCCGGTTCTCAATCAAATAGGTGATGTCGGGGACCACGATGTCCACACCCAGCAGTTCGGCTTCAGGGAACATCAGGCCGGCGTCAATGACGATGATGTCGTCGCCCCAGCGCACGGCCATGCAGTTCATGCCGAACTCGCCCAGGCCCCCCAGGGGCACGATCTGTAGCTTGCCGCTTGGCATATGTTGGATTACTTGGATGCTAGCACAATGCTCGCCGCCGGGCAGTGCGGCACGCCACCTCCCGGTTACCTCCCGTTCATCTTCTTGCGGACGTGCAGCAGCTTTTGCACTTCGGCCACCACCTCGCCGCTTTCGTCCCTCACCTCGACCACAAAGGTGGGCTCGACCTTGTCCTGGCTTTGAAGTTGCCGCCGGATGGATTCAATCTGTTCCTCGCTCAGCCGGAAGCTGGCCGCCATTTTGCCTTTCCCCGGTTTGCGGAAACGGATGCTGGCCGATTTGTCCCACACGATGTAATCGCGGCCCAGGTTCTCAATCAGCATGAGCATGTAAAACGGATCGGTCATGGAGTAGAGCGAGCCGCCGTAATGCGTGCCCACAAAATTGGCATTCCAGAAGTGCAGCTTCATTTCCACGTCAATGGCGCGCCAGTCCCCCTGCAGCCGCGTTACCCGGATTCCGGCGCCCAGAAATGGCGGCCACAGGTTCATTATCCGGCGCATGTGGCGTTTCAGAGCTTGGCGCATAATTCGCCTTCGTATGCTAGCAAATCTGTGCCGGCGTTCCGCCGCCAGGGTACTTTGCCGGCATCCAAGGTATGCGGTAAGGTGGTAAGGGATGTCGGGTGTAAACAAGAGCTCCTGGTTGCGGCGGCGGGTGGAAAATGCGCTGCGCCGCGGCTTCACCGAAGCCTACGAAACCGTAAAGGTGGACCCCGCGCGCTTCCTGCTGCAGTTGCAGGCGGCACATGGCTTGCCCATTTCCACCTATCGGGGCGTTTACTCGCTCGACATTACGCAATTGGATGATGTCGCCGCCCAGACCATTCGCGGCGCCATGAAGATTGCCGCCGTGGAAGGCGCCGGCCTGGGCCTGGGCGGCGTTCTCACTGTGCTGCCCGACCTGAGCATCCTGGCTGCCATCACCCTGCGCACCATTCAGAAGCTGAGCCTGGTGTACGGCTTCGAGTACAACACCGACGAAGAAACCGCCGACCTCTGGCTGGCCACCGCCAGCGCCGCCGGCGTGGACCTGAGCCGCGAGTTTCTGGAGAAAGAAGTGGTCAGCCGCATGGTGCCGCGCGTCATCCGCAGCATCGCCGTCCAGGCCAGCGCTGATGTGGTGGAACGCTGGTCGGGCCGGCTCATCCCTGTGGCCAGCTCATTTATCGGCTGCGGCCTGAACTACTATTTCGTTCGCGCCTGGGGGGAACGCGCCAGCACCCACTTCCGCCAGAAGCATCTGGGTGTGCGCGACCGCCTGGCACTGGCGCCGGCCCCTTTTTCATGATCTCCGCCTCTTCCCCGCGTGTCTTTCATTGTGCCGCCATCCTCTTTGATCTGGATGGCGTGCTGGTGGATTCCACCGCTTCCGTGGCGCGCCAGTGGGCTCTGTGGGCGGCGGAGCACAATGTGCCGGTGGATGAGGCGGTGCGCGTTGCCCATGGGCGCCGCACCCTGGAAACCATTCGCCTGCTCGCCCCCCATCTCGATGCCGAGGCCGAAACCGTGCGCCTGGAGCGCCGCGAGGCCGATGACACTGATGGCATAGGGCGCATCAAGGGTGCGATGGAACTTGTCTCTTCTTTGCCCAGGGAACGCTGGGCGGTGGTGACCTCGGGCACGCGTTATCTGGCCACCCGCCGGCTCGCCACTAACGGACTCACCGCCCCGGCTGTTTTCGTCACCGCCGACGAGGTCACGGTAGGGAAGCCGCACCCCGAACCCTATCTGAAGGGCGCTCAACTGCTCGGATTTTCCCCCAAAGACTGCCTCGTGTTCGAGGACGCGCCCGCCGGAATCGAAGCCGCCCGCGCCGCCGGCATGACCGCAATCGGGGTTTCCACCACCTACCCCGCCGCGGAGTTGGCGCTCGCCCACGCGGTAGTGCAGGACCTCTCACAGGTGCGGGCGCGGGTGAATGGCGCCGCCCTTGAGGTCTGGTTGAGGTAGCGCTCAGCACTCAGCATTCAGCAATCTCCATTCAGCCCGCAAGCCATTCGACGTCAGCCATTGGCACTCCGCCCGTTCACGACTTTTCCTTCGCAATCAGCACTGAACTTACGGGCCAAATGCTAAGTGCTAATCGCCAAATGCTTCCCGCCGGCATGCTTACTACTGAGTCCTGACCGCTGTTCACTCCACCTCTACCTCAAAATTCGTCCCTTCCCACCGTTCCTCTTCCCTCCAGTAGAACGTGAACGCCACCCGGCTTCCCGAGG
>DATGGJ010000236.1:0-9692 GCA_035308585.1 Terriglobales bacterium | reverse complement strand
TCCGTATTTCTCCCGCGATAGCTGCTGCACGGCGGCATGGAGTTCCGCTTCCGCGGCAGCATCAACAATCCGGGCGCGAGCCGCAAACCGCTTTTCTTGCACGCGCACCTCAACCTGCGAATTTGCCCTCACATTGCGCACCCATTGGCTGGTGGCAAACTCGGCGATGACGTAGTAAAGCCCGTTCCGGCGGGTGAACCAGATCTCGATTTCTCGCGGCAGCCTGCTGCGCCGCCCCGTGGTGGTCAAGTACAGGTAAGCAGGATCAATGTGGCCCGTCATAGTTTGCGTCTGCGGCTATTGAATCAATGGCAGGTGTCTACCAAGTTTATTTCCTGGCCTTCAGAAAATTGCAATCAGCAGGCAAACTGATTGCGTTCCAGCGCTTCGAAGCGCTTCCCAAGTCAACTTCCGGCACGGCAACAGGGCGCATCCTGCTCTCATCTCAGTTAGCGGCAACCGGCTCTGCGGTGATCAGGTGAAGCTTACTATTTTTGGCCTAACGCTCTCATCTTCCTGGGGTAATGGACACGCTACTCCTTACCGCGCCTTGCTCCGCGCCTTGCACCGCCTGGGCCATGAATGCGTTTTCTACGAGCAGGACGTGGAGTATTACTTCTGGCGGCGTGACTTTACCTCCTGTGACTACTGCGAACTGGTGCTGTACCCGGAGTGGGAGGTGGTGCGGCGGCGGGCCCTGGCGGACGCTGCCTCATCCGACGTGGTGATGATTGGCAGCTATTGTCCTCGCGGCGCCCGCATTGGGGAGGAAATCCTCTCCCTTCCCGGCCCGCTGCACGTTTTTTACGACCTGGACACCCCCATCACCTTGGAAAAACTGGAGGCGGGAGGGGTGGAATATCTTACGGCCGAGCAGATTCCCGCTTACAACCTCTACCTTTCCTTTACCGGCGGGGCTATTCTGCGCGAACTGGAAACGGTTTGGGGGGCACGGCGGGCGCGGCCGCTCTACGGTTGTGTGGACCCGGAGGTGTATATGCGAGTGCCGCCGCAGCCGCAGTTTCAATGCCGGCTCAGCTACATGGGCACGCACTCCGCGGATCGCCAGCACAAGCTGAAGGAGTTGTTCCTGGGGCCGGCACGGCAGCTGCCAGAGGAGCGCTTTGTGCTCGCCGGCTCCCTTTATCCACGCGACTGGAGCTGGCCGGCCAACGTGGCGCGCTTCGACCATGTAGCCCCGGCCCAGCATCCCGCCCTGTATTCCTCCTCCCGGGCCACGCTGAACATTACCCGCGAGGGCATGGCGCGCTCCGGCTACTGTCCCTCGGGACGTTTTTTCGAAGCGGCCGCCTGCGGCACTCCCATTTTTTCCGACTGGTGGGAAGGACTGAACGAATTCTTCAGCCCGGAGGAGATCGTGCTGGTAAACAGCGCCGGCGAGGTTCTGGCCGCCCTGGGCAGCGATGACCGGCAGCTCGCGGCCATGTCGGCCCGCGCCCGCCAGCGCACCCTTGATGAGCACAGCGGCGACCGCCGGGCACGCCAGTTCATCAGCTGCTGCGAACATGCTCTTTCAGCCCGCAGCCAGAATTCCATGGAGGTGGCGTCATGATGGGCGTTATTCCCGCCGCAGGGGCCGGGCAGCGAATTCAACCTTTGGGCTGTTCCAAAGAGCTGTTGCCCGTCGGTTCCCGTCTGGTCAACGGGGTGCAGCGTCCCAAAGCGGTGGCTGAGTATTTAGTGGAACGCATGATCGCCGCCGGCGCCGGCCAGATCTGCATGGTGATCTCCGCGGAGAAAACCGACATCATCCGCTATTTCGCCGAGCGCGAGTACGCGGCGCAGATCTTTTATGTGGTGCAGCAGCAGCCGCTGGGATTATGCGATGCGTTGTTCCGCGCCGAACCCTTTGCCCGGCAGCATGAGCAGGTGCTCATCGGCCTGCCTGACACCATCTGGTTCCCGGAAAATGCTTATCGCGCCGCGCTTGACGCTCGTCCTGACGCGGAGGTCAACCTGGTTCTGTTTCCGGTGATGGAGCCCGCCGCTTTCGACGCCGTAGTGTGCGACCAGTTGGGCTATGTGCAGGGGGTCGAAGTGAAGAAGCCGGAAGCGCAGTCGCACTGGATTTGGGGCGCGGTCACCGCCACCGGGCACGCCTTTCGCGCCTTGAAGCTGCTGTGGGAGGCGCGCCACCGCGAAGATCTCTTTCTGGGCGACCTGCTGAACGCGTACATCTCGGCCGGCAACGTGGTTCGGGCCACGCACGCGGGTGAACACTACATGGACGTGGGCACGCTGGAAGGTTATCGCACGGCGCAGGATTTTCTCCGCGCCATGGCCGAGCCCCGGTTGCCCCGGGCGGCTTGAGGCGGTTCAGCTCTGCGAACGCAGGATTTCGCGAATTTCCCGGTTGATGCGGGCCGCGTCCCGGGCGGCATTATCAATCAGTTCCACCCACTTCTTGTTGGTGTCGTCGAGCTTGGCCTGAGCCAGCAGATAGGAGGCCTGCATGACGGTTTCAATGGAATTGCTCAAATCGTGAGCCAGGGTGCGCAGCCGCATGACGACTTCGGATGCCATTTTTGCCGGAGGTGAGGTGGGTTGGGTCATCAATTCCTCGTGCCATTAGTAGTTATTTAGGATGCCGCCAGCGGGCGGTTGGAGGTTCAAAGTTGTCCAGCCCTGAAGTTGGACAGCAGATTGGGCCCGAAATGTTGCTGCGCCTCGTATCTTTAAATCTAAGCCTCCCCAGCCCGACGACGACATGAGAACTGCCGCCGGTTTGACACTCCGGAGAGTGCCTGTAACAATACTACCGTAGTTCTTCCTCAAAACAGCCGGTTTGGCTGTCTGGTTCGTCACGCGCCGAAGTGGCGGAATTGGCAGACGCGCATGGTTCAGGTCCATGTACCCGCAAGGGTGTGGGGGTTCGAGTCCCTTCTTCGGCACCAATCCTGGAGGTCCTTGGCTGCGCACAGGATTTCGCCGCGGGTCCCCGCTAGCGCTCACGCGCGCAGAACCCGTGCCGCTTACAGGCCGGTCATTTTTTCCAGGCGTTCTGGATACCGGGCTCCTTCCACCTTGACCTTCGACGCGGCGGAAGCGATGTCCCGCAGGTCTTCGGGCGTCAAGTGAATTGACAGCGCTCCGATGTTCTCTTCCAGGCGGTTTAGCCTGGTGGTGCCGGGAATCGGCACCATCCACGGCTTTTGCGCCAGCAGCCAGGCCAGCGCGATCTGAGCCGGAGTTGCGTTCTTGCGTTTCGCAATCCCGCCGAGCAGGTCAATCAGCGCCTGGTTCGACTTGATAGCATCCGGCGTGAAGCGAGGCAGAGTGCTGCGGAAATCGGAGCTGTCGAATTTGGCGTTTTCGCCGATCTTGCCCGTCAGGAAGCCCTTCCCCAGGGGGCTGTAGGGCACCAGACCAATTCCCAGTTCCTCGAGAGTGGGAATTACTTCCTGCTCCGGCTTCCTCCACCACAGCGAGTATTCACTCTGCACTGCGGCGAGCGGCTGGACCGCGTGGGCGCGGCGAATGCTCTTTACCCCGGCTTCGGATAGCCCGAAGTGCTTGACCTTACCGGCTCCAATCAGTTCCTTCACCGTGCCGGCGACATCCTCGATGGGCACGTTCGGGTCAACCCGATGCTGATAGAGCAGGTCAATGGCATCAACCTTCAGCCGCTTGAGCGACCCTTCCACGGCCCGCCTGATCTGCTCCGGCCGACTGTTTACACCTGCCGCTCCCGGGCGATTATCACCGCCGCTCAAATCGAACCCGAACTTGGTGGCGATCACCACTTTGCTCTGGAAAGGCGCAAGCGCCTCGCCCACCAGTTCTTCGTTGGTGAATGGACCATAGACCTCGGCGGTGTCAAAGAACGTGATGCCGCGGTCCACGGCGGCGTGGAGAAGAGCGGTCATCTCCTTCTTATCTTTGGGGGGGCCGTAGGAAAAGCTCATTCCCATGCAGCCCAGGCCGATGGCTGAGACTTCCAAATCGCTTTTTCCGAGTTTCCGTTTCTGCATTTACTCCTCCCTGGCACGAGCGGGCATGGTTAGGCCGCCAACAATGATTTCGATGCTTCAACATTAATGCTGGATGCGATTAAGGCAAAGGAACAGAGCCCTCGAGAGCCATTTCCGCACAATGAACGGCGTGCGGTTCACCAGGGGCGCAATCGGAATGAGGGTCTTGACAGGTGGCGGGCGGGCGCGGAAAATATGCCGGCAATATATACCGGCCACGACCCATTGTGCATTTCCTTTTCTAATAGGCTGGACCGGGGCCCTTCTTCATCAGGCCTAATTGAGGCGCGCAGTCGGTTACGGGCTCATCCTGGTGACGAACGAGCAGTACTTCCGGCCGCGATTCATATCATGAACAAAGAATAAGGGCGGTCGCGTCAGTTGCGAGCGAGGGCAAATCCGGCTCTGAAGCCAGGGCCGGCCACGGGCCCTGTCCTGACCACCGCCCGGAAGAAGGCGTCATGGAACGCGCCCTTGACCGTCTGCTTGTATCTTTCACAGTGGCGGTGGCAGCAATACTTGTGGGCTGTGGCGGTGGTGGCACATCCACACCTCCGCCCCCCATATCGGTTTCCGTGTCCGCGGCAGCATCCGCGGCGGATGCCGGCAGCCAGATCTCGATCGACGCTCAGGTGAGCAACGATTCCTCCAACCAGGGCGTAACCTGGACGATGTCGCCGGCCGCGGGAACGGGTTCGGGGATTCTGATCAACGCCACCACGGGTTCGGTCACATACAAAGGCCCCGCCACTCCGCCGGCCAACAATACGAGCGTTACCATCACTGCGACCGCGATCGCGGATACCACCAAGTCCGCTTCCGTAACCATTACGCTCAACGCCCTCTCGGTTTCCGTGACAGCGAACAATTACACCGTAGGGGCGGGAGCTACGGCGCTGATTACCGCGGTGGTGACGGGAGACCCATCCAATGGCGGTGTGAACTGGACGATATCTCCGCCCTCGGGGGCGGGAACGCTGAGCAATGAGACGGGCACTTCGGTTACCTATAACGCACCGCCCACTCCGCCGGCGAACGACGTCTCAGTTACGATCACGGCTACTTCGAAAGCCGACGCCAGCAAAACGGGTGCGTTGGCCATCACGTTTCCCGCCATTGCGGTTTCAGTCACAACTACGCCGAGTTCCGTGGAGGCAACCGGAACCGCTCAGCTGAGCGCAGCGGCGAACTATGACCCCTCCAACCAGGGCGTAACCTGGGCCATTTCTCCCTCCACAGGAGCGGGAACGCTGAGCAGCGCGACCGCTACATCGGTGACCTACACCGCCCCGCCGACTCCGCCGCCGAGCGACGTGGTCGCCACCATTACGGCTACGTCGGTGGCTGACAACACAAAGTCAGGCAGCGCCGACGTCACAGTTCTGGCCATCACGGTAGCGGTAACGCCGGCTTCGGCGCTGATCCCGCTCAACGTAAGCCAGCAGTACAAAGCCACGGTGAACAACGATCCGACCAACCAGGGTGGTGCCTCGACTCTCACGCAAAGCGGGAGCGCGTGCGCGCCCGGGTGCGGCACCGTGGCACCCACCAATATCCTGAATGGAACGGTCACCTACACGGCGCCGGCGACGGAGCCGGCCAGCCCGGGAGTCACCCTGACCGTCACCTCGTTGGAGGACAACACCAAGTCTTCAAACACGGCCATTACCATCGGTACAGGAACGGTCGAGCTGGTTCCTTACATCTTGAACTTTGGCAGTGTGAAAACACGGTTCGGCGGATCCAGGACCTTAACAATAACGTTGACCAACACGGGAGCCACGGCGCTCAGCATCTCCGGCATGGCCTTCACGGGGACGGGCGCGGCAGCGTACTCGCAGACCAATACTTGCGGGAACAGCGTTGCCTCAGGTATCAGCTGCACAATTACCGTGACCTTTAAACCTCCCTTCCAGCGAATTTTTATTGCCACTCTGGCGATTACCGATAGCAGCACGGATAGTCCGCAGCAGGTAGCGTTGACAGGGAGCGGGCTAACCAGGTTCTTCGGGGCGGAGGCGGTGCGCTCTGCCCTGGTCCGCAGCCGCAGCGCGGCAGCGCCCAGCACGACCGGACCAAGCAAGGTCGGAACGCGAGTGATGGAACTGGTAGATACCGGCCGCGATGATCCTTATCTAGCCAATGGAACGAAACGTGACCTGTTGGTGCGGTTCTGGTATCCCACATCCTCGGCCCAGGTTTGCCAGCCGGCGGAATACACCTCAGCCGGAGTGTGGAGCTATTTCTCAGAGTTGAAGGGGGTTGCTCTGCCGAAGGTGAAGACCAACAGCTGCTGGAATGCGCCGCTTAGCGCCGGCCCCCATCCGGTGGTTGTCTTCACCCACGGTTACACCGGAACTTTCACCGACTACACCTTCCTCTTTGAGGACCTGGCCAGCCGCGGTTACGTGGTTGCGTCGGTGGATCACACCTACGAAGCCACAGCAGTGGAGTTCCCCGATGGACGGCTGGTGAAATCAGTTCTGGGCAGTTACCTGGCAAAGGGCGCAAGAAGTGACGAGAAAACGCTGACCTTCGCGGTATTGGTCCGGCTGGAGGATCTGAAGTTCGTGGTGAACGAA
Organism: Terriglobales bacterium; assembly: GCA_035308585.1. Classification (GTDB taxonomy): domain Bacteria; phylum Acidobacteriota; class Terriglobia; order Terriglobales; family Acidobacteriaceae; genus JAICWP01. Next base: position 3,118 of record DATGGJ010000236.1, on the reverse strand, counting down.
CTGGAACGCCTGAATGCCGGCAGCAATAACCCGTTCGCCGGCGAGCTGGATATGTCGCGAATCGCGCTGGCGGGCCACTCCCTGGGCGGGTTGACGACGCTGCTGGGCGTGGAGGAAGAGCCACGCTTCCGGGCGGGCGTCATCCTTGACGGAGTGTTGCCAGACGCCGTGCCGGTCGGCACGCAGACACCAGTGCTTGTGCTGACCGCGGGAAATGATGGGTGGGGCGCGAGTGATTGCCGCTTGTGGAACGGATTGAGCGGCCCACGCGTGGCTGTGAACCTGAAAGGGGCCGAGCATGTAACGCCTTCGGACGCGGTGTGGCTGGCCAGGTACGCGGTCAAAACCGGCAGCATGGGTCCGGACACCACCATCGCGGCAGTGCGGAATTACGTCGCCGCATTTCTAGACGCCAACCTAAGAGGCTTGCCGCCTGGCCGGCTGCTCAAGGGGCCATCGCGCGCGTATCCGGACGCGGTAGTTACCACGCAGGCTCAGTCGGTGTGCGGGCAGCCATAGTCGGGGATCGCCTTCCCAGATCAGAATTGCGGGCTGGCAGCTAGGGGGAGGGGTGATGAAGCGCGCTGGAGCGGCGAGGTGGCTAGGGCTCGTAGTCGCAGGGGCGACAGTCCTGACCTATGGTCAGCACAGTCCGCAGAAGGCCTGCGGCGCGAGCCAGAAAACGGGCATGCAGACAGAGGAACAGACAACGCGGGCGGTGGTGGAGCGATTCAACCAGGCGTTCGACGCGCACAATGCGGACGCTTTGGCCGAACTTCTGACCGACGACACGGTATTCGAAGATACCTCCCCCGCGCCCGACGGACGGCGTGTGCAAGGCAAAGCGGCGGTGACTGAGTTCTGGCGAACATGGTTTGCGCGCAACCCGGACGCGCGCTTCGAGGCGGAGGAAACCATCGCCAGCGGCAATCGGGCGGTGGTGCGGTGGGTGTATCGGAAGACGCGCAACGGCCAGCCCTGGCACCTGCGCGGGGTGGACATTTTCACCGTGCGCGATGGGAAAGTCGCCGCGAAGCTGGCGTATGTGAAAGGGTAGAAAGCAGCAGAAAGCCACACTTTTTTCGGGTCAGGGCGGCGCGGCCCACGCGGCTGCTGACGGGCGGTCTTCCCCAAACAAGCAGTGCGGGGCGAAGCCCCGTCCCCACACAGGCGTCCCCGCACAGGCATCTCCACCTAAGCTGTGCCTTTTCAGGGGAGGAGCGGGTCATTTAGATTAGGAGGGTGTCCACCACCGGGGAGCGGTTCGAGCGAGCAGTAGCCATCATGGAGCGGCTGCGGGCGCCTGGCGGGTGCCCGTGGGACCGCGAACAGACCTTCGATTCCATTAAGCCCTACACCTTGGAAGAGGCCTACGAGGTCCTGGAGGCGATTGACAATCGCGACTGGGAGGAACTCACCGGCGAACTGGGTGATCTGCTGCTGCAGGTGCTTTTCTACTCGGAAATGGCCAGGGAGCAGGGAACGTTTTCCATTGACGAAGTGCTGGAGCGCCTGTCGCAGAAGCTGGTGGACCGCCACCCCCACGTATTCGGCGACGTGAAGGCGGAGACGTCGTCCGATGTGCTGCGCAACTGGGAGGCCCTGAAGGCGGAGGAGAAGAAGAAGCGCCTGGAGGCCAGGGCGGGGCAGACAGCGAAGAAGGAGACGGAGCCTAATTCGGTGCTGGCGGGAGTTTCCTCGGGCATACCCGCGCTGCTGGAGGCCTTCAAGCTGAGCTCGCGGGCGGCACGTGTGGGATTTGACTGGACGGAAATCGGCGGCTTATTCGAAAAGCTAAACGAGGAAGCGCGCGAGTTGCAGGAGCAGTTGCGGGAGTTTCCTCAGCCCGGGCCCAGGCCGCACGGGCGCGGAGTGGCGGGCTCGGGCGAGCAAAAAGTGGGCGAAGGTTTGCGCCGGCGGCTGGAAGATGAAGTCGGCGATCTGCTGTTTGTGGTGGTGAACATCGCGCGCTATCTTTCCCTGGACCCCGAATCAGCGCTGAAGCGCACCAACCGCAAATTCAAGCGCCGCTTTCAGTGGATCGAGACCCGGCTGCGGGACCAGGGCAAAGCGCCCCAGGACGCGAATATGGACGAACTCGAAAATCTATGGCAACAGGCGAAGCAGCAAGAGAACGGGCAGAAGTGAGCGCGACGGCGGTGGAGATCCGCAACTGCCACGAACTGGACGAATTTCGCGCCTGCCTGGACATGCAAAAACAGGTCTGGGGCTTTACCGACGCCGAATTGGTTCCGCTGCGCATGTTCGTGGTGGCTGCCAAAATCGGCGGGCAGGTGATTGGCGCCTACCAGGGTAAGGAACTGGTGGGCTTCGCGCTGGCCGTCCCGGGAGCGCGGGCGGGCCATCCCTATCTGCACTCGCACATGCTGGCGGTGCGGGAGAGCCATCGCAACAGCGGTCTGGGCCGGAAGATCAAGCTGTTTCAGCGGGAAGATGCCCTGGCGCGCGGCTTCGAGCTCATCGAGTGGACCTTTGACCCGCTGGAGATCAAGAACGCATATCTGAACATCGAGCGGCTGGCCGCCATCACCCGGCGTTACAACCTGAACCAGTACGGGATTACTTCTTCGCCTCTGCAGGGATTTCTGCCCACCGACCGGCTGGTGGCGGAATGGTGGCTGCGCTCCCAGCGGGTGGAGACGTTTTTGAATAGCGGACGAAAGCCGGAGTTTGAGACGGTGGCGCGAATTTCTGTGCCGGCCCAAATCTACCAATGGAAGTCGGCGGAAGCCACGCGGGCCCGCGCGGCCCAGGCGCAGGCGCGCAACCGGGAGCAGTTTCTGAAGGCTTTCGCAGATGGCCTCGTGGTCCTGGGTTACGAGCGCGACGCCGAGGGCAATGGAACATTTCTGCTGGGCAGGTGGGATGAGAAGTGGTCGTACGGCAGCAGCGCCTAGTACCCGGTACCCAGTTGGGGTTCTGGGAACCAGTTACCGGGAACCGGGCAGTTCCTGAGTGCCAACTACTAACATGAAAATCGAAGCCATCACGTTGCGGGAAATTCGCATGCCGCTGGTCCACTTTTTTGAGACCAGCTTCGGGCGCACCTATGAGCGCCGTATTCTTCTGGTCACCGTGCACTGTCAGGGCTTGGACG
>DATGGJ010000235.1:0-9481 GCA_035308585.1 Terriglobales bacterium | reverse complement strand
CGGCGAAGCCTACGTCGCTCTCGGCAAATTAGCGGGCTCCCCTGACTGTTGGTACTTCTGGGAGAGAACCGGATTGAAGAAGTCTGACCTGGAAAGAGCTTTGAAGCGCAATCATCCCTGAATTGTCCAGGCCAGCAGATTCCAGCGTCTTCTTCGCCCTACGTTCCTGCAACGCTTCAGGCTGCCTGCTCAGGCCGCAACCCCACCCAGGGTCTCCGGCCTTGCCGGACCACGGAAGCGCACCACTGTCCGGCTGCCGTCCGCCGCCTCGATCTGCAGCTCGGCATCCCCGCCGCCACTCGTTTCCAGAAACATCAAACGAATGGGATCGCTCACAAAATGCGTCAGGTGGTCGTCCGGCTCCTGGCCCAGGGCAATCGCAATGCGGTCATGTCCCTCGGAGTGTTCCGGAGTAACCCCTTCCAATTTCAGATTCTCGGCTTCCAACCCGCTCCTCCCCTCGCCCTGGGGAACTTCCAGGGTGACCAGCCAGCCTTCGTGCTGGCGGCTGAAGCTGTCCAGAAACGATAGCCACTCGCCCCGGGGAATTTCCTGGCCTGCCTCCTGGTTGGTAAGGTTCTGTTTCCGCTCACCAGTCATTTCCGCTCCTTTTCAATTCCTGATCTGAAGTTGCCGCCCGTCCGAAATCTAGGCCCTTCGCAGGGGCCGCTGCTCCGCCGCTGAGCGTTCCAGCAACTCCCGCACTTCCTGGTCACTGACCTGGGGAAATTCGCGGTACCACTGTCCCACTGCCTGAAATCGAGGCGGGGTGGCCAGGCAGATCACGTGATCCACCTCGCTCTCCGAGCGCAACTCGTCGCAGGTGGAGGCGGCGGCCACTGGCACCGCGACTATGATGGAGGCAGGATCCCGGTTGCGCACGGCAGTCACGGCCGCGCGCATGGTGGAACCGGTGGCCACTCCGTCGTCCACCAGGATCACGGCATGGTGGCGCAGTGGAAGTGGCGGACGGTTGCCGCGGTACTCTCCCTCGCTCCGCTCCAGCTCCTGTTGTTCCTGTGCCGCCGCCGCGCGAATCACCTCGTCGGGAACGTTCAACCCGTGCACAACATCCGGGTTGAGCACGATGACTCCTCCACTGGCGATCGCGCCCATGGCCAGCTCCGGCTGTCCCGGAGTGCCCAGTTTGCGCACCACAAAAACATCCATTGGCGCATTCAGCGCCTGCGCCACTTCATACCCCACCACTACCCCGCCGCGGGGCAGAGCGAGCACAACTACGTCTCCTCGCCCGGCAAACCCCATCAGCCTGGCGGCCAGCGTGCGGCCTGCTTCCGCTCGGTCTTGAAACACCAATTCCTCCCCGCCGCCTGCGGCGAATTTCATCTCGGCACAGTAGCACCTGCGAGGTGGGATGTGGCCAGAACGAAGAAGGTTTCTAAAAAGAAATGTCAAGTTCTCCAGGTCGCGAAGTCTTCGCCGGTGAGAGTAGCCCGCCAATTCCCTGGCGCGAGAACGGGGAAGACGTAGCTCTGTCCCTAACGGGCGACTGAAGCGCCGCCGACTCTCAGCTGGCCGCAATCAGGCTGAGCACTCCCTGCCGCTCGCGGGGCCCGTCGAACTCCATCAGCACCACCCGCTGCCAGGTGCCCAGAATCAGGCTCCCCTGCTCCACCGGAAGCGCCACCGAGGTGCCGATCAGGGCGGAGAGAATATGGTCCGGAACATGCGCCGGATTATGCGGATGCCGATAGCGCAGCTTGGGAATCATGGCTTCGAAAGCATCGAGCATGTCCAGATCGGTGCCGGGATCGAGGTCGGCGGTGGTCACGGCCGCGGTGGTGTGCAGGATGGAGAGGTGGCAGATGCCGCTCCGCCCCGCGTAAGACTTCTGCAGAATCTGATTTACCTCCTCCGTGATGTCCACCACTTCCCGTTTGCGGTGGGTTTTGACCAGCAGCTTGTGCATAGCTCAACCTCTTCAGCTTGGATCTCAGGCCTCCCGGTGCGGATGCATGCGCCGGGCATTCGCAGCCAACTCAGGACGGCAAAGAGATGCCGATCCCCCGCTTCCGCGCTTCGTCCACCACTCGCCGTGCGACCACCACATCGTAAATGCCGAGACCCAGAATGATGCTCAGGAGCCGTTCCTCATCCCGCTGGCGCCCGGGGCGCAGGCCGGCAATCACCCGTCCCAGATCTTCCGCTTCCGGCCAGGCGCGGAAGGTGCCCTTCTCGCGCGCCGTCGCCAGGGTCGGCAAATCGTCACTGAAACGCCGCTCGCAGTGCGCCACCGCGGCCGCAGTCCAGCTCGCGTCCAGGTCCACAACCGATGCAAACACGCCTGGCGGCAGCCATTCCGGCACAATTGGCGGCTCGCTATTCACGCGCGGCCAGGTGGTGGCGGTCACTACCACGTCCGCCTCACGCACCGCCTGTTGCGGCGAGGCGGCCGCCTGCACCTCGAGACCGTGCTCTTTGCTCAGGTCATGCCGCATCATCTCGACCGCTTCGGCCCGCGGTGCGTACACCACCGCGCTCTGAAGCTTGGGCAGAACCTGCTTGAGCGCGGCCACGTTGGAACGCGCCTGCACCCCCGCGCCCAGCAGGCCGACCGTCTTGGAATCGGGACGCGCCAAAGCTCGGGCCGCCACCGCCGTGGCCGCCCCGGTGCGCGCTGCCGTGATCCAGGCGGCATCCAGGATGGCTTCCGGCAGTCCCGTTTCGGGATGGTTCAGGACGATGAGCCCGCTCACCGCCGGCAGCCCTCGCTGCTTGTTGCCGGGAAACGCAGAAACCCACTTCACGCCCCCCGCGCGCGCCGCCTCCACCCATGCAGGCATGGCTTGCAGCAGGGTGCCGGGATAGGGGTGAAGGGTTGGTTTGGGCGGCAGGAGCACCCGCCCGTGCGCCTTCTCGGTGAGCGCCAGCGCTACGGCTGCAATCACTTCCGGCATGGGCGGCGCCGCCGAGGCCACCTCTTCGCGCGTCAGGTAAAGCAAGTCAGGCACGGCAATGCAGGGCTCTACTACAAAAATGGAGTAAATTGGCTACAAAATTGGAGACTTGCCTCAAAAATGGTGCAATCTATCCGAACCTGCCTATCTTCCCCCGCCCGCGCTCGCCTGCTTCCCGAATTTCTGGGCGAAGAAGTCGCCGCGGTTCCAGGCTGGAGCCTGCGCCTGCTGAGCCACGTCGTAGCCGATCAGGAAGTTCAAACGTGTGCCCTTGGCCGCCGAATCGTAATAAAACGGCTGGTTCATGTTGTCCTTGGGCGTGTGGTAGAGGGTGGTCATCCAGGTCTTGACGATCTTCTCGCCATCCAGCTTGGGGTCGGAACTCTTCAGGCCGTCGCTGACGTTCACCGCGGGAATGCCCTGGCGGACGAACGAGTACTGGTCGCTGCGGATGAAGAACACTTCTTCCGGCATGGGGTCGGGACTGATCTGGTAACCCATCATCCTGGCTGCCTGCTGCACGTCCGCGCTCAACGATGAATGTTCCATCCCCAGAGCCACGATGTCTTTCAAGGGATAAAGCAGGCCGGGCGCGCCATCAATATTCACGTTGGCCACAATGTCCTGCCGCGGCACGGTGGGTTGATTGGCGAAGTAATCGGAACCGAGCAGGCCCTTTTCTTCTCCGGTAACGAAGGCAAAGAGCACGGAGCGGCGCGGCGGCCTGGGCAGGCTGGTGAAGGCGCGCGCCACTTCCAGCAACGCCGCCGTTCCGGAAGCGTTGTCATAAGCGCCGTGGCAGATATCGTCGCCCTCCACGGGATGACAGATACCGAGGTGGTCCACGTGCGCGGTGTAAACCACGTATTCATTGCGCAGCTGAGGATCAGAACCGCGCAGCACGCCCACAATGTTGGCGCTCTGCACGGTGGAGTGTTGGCTCACGGTGTGCATCCGGGCGGTCACCGCCAGGGGAAAGCCCTGGGGCTGGCTGGCTTTGGCGGCGGCAAACACCTGGTCGAGAGTCTTGGGAGCACCGGCGAACAACGCTTCTTCCCCGCTTTGGCTGAGCAGGCCGCCGCCGCGCAACTGGGGAAACACGTCGTGGGGATTGCCTTTGTCATCCAGCCAGCGCAGGGAGCCGGAATGGATCTGGGGCACAATCCAGGCCCAGGGATAACGCTTCATCTCCTCCGGCGACATCATGGCCAGCATGCCCACGGCGCCATGAGCCACGGCGTTGGCGGCTTTGACCAGGCCATCGGCGTAGTAGGCCCGTTCCGTGGAAGCAAAACCGGCGGGCGCGCCGTAGAGAGTGACCACGAGTTTGCCGCGCGCGTCCACGCCCGCGTAATCATCGTATTTGTGTTCCGGCGCGGTCACGCCATAACCGACAAAGACAACGGGCGCGTCCACGCTGGCATCCGTGGAGGTCTCCATGCCGGAGGTGGCGTAGTCCACACCCTCCTTCAGGGGCTGCTCCTTGCCATCGCGGACCAGGGCGAACGAGCTCTGGTCGCTGACCAGTTTGGCTCCGCGAAATTTCACCGGCTGAAACCAGGTGCCGTTCACGCCCGCGGGCTCCAGGCCCATGGCTTCCATTTCCGAAGCCACGTAGCTGGCGGCAATCTGGTAGCCGCGCGTGCCCGTGCCCCGGCCTTCCAGCAGATCATCGGAGAGAAAGCGCATGTGAGCGCGGATGCCCTGCGGGCGCACCGCTTTCATGGCGCTTTCGGCGGCGGCCCGATCGGCGGGCGTGAACTGCTGGGCGGTGGCAAACGATGCGGCGGCGAACGCCAATAATGCTAAGGCAGCAATTTTCATGATGAGCGCCCGTTGAGTAGATATTCTGCGCAGGCAGAGTATGCGGCGCTGAGAGTGCTTGTCAACCAAACCTGTGTTATCACCTTCAGGTTAGCGGACACCGCACATAACAAAACAAATCAGCGCCGGCATGAAGGTGCAACTGCCATTCAGGTCCGCCACGGTCGCGCTCGCTCGGGATGACAGAGGGGAGGAAGCATCTTTGTCCCATGGCTGAAGCCGTGGGCTTCCACTCTTACTCTGGAAGTCCGCAGTGCTTCCATTCAACCCCGAAGCGACGCAGCTTTCTGCCGGACCTCACGGGTGAAATCCTGATCGGTAAGCGATTCCAGATTAATTTCCACGTTGGCCAGCGCGCCTTCCACGGCGGCGCGGGCCAAGGCTGCCGCCACGGTCAGGTCGGAGGCCATGCGCGGGTTGGTGATGCCGCGCAGCTTGTCGGCGAGGGCGCCCACTTCGCGGGCGCGCTCAGCCACACCCAGCGGAACATTGGTGGCACCCTTGAGCGCGTCGGTCACCGCGCCATTGGGCGAATCCTTGGCCTGCTTATAGGCCTTCACCACCGCGTTGTAGGACTCGGCGTCGGCGTCAATGGCAGCCTTCAGCTCCTCGCGCAACTGCGCCAGGCGGGCAATGGCCTGGCTGAGCTCGCGCTCGTGCTGCAGGTAATTCTTTTTGCCGCGCGACATGGCCGCCACCATGTGGGCCAGGCCGGCAGCCATGGCGCCGGCGGCCGCGGAAGCGCTGCCTCCGCCGGGAGTGGCTGTGGGCGCGGCCAGCTGTTCCACAAACGGCTCCACGCCCGCGCGCAGGCCGCCCACCGCCATCTTGCCGCCCATTACCGCAGCCAGGCGGTTTTCCAGGATGAGCGAGGACTGGAAGTTTTCCACCTGCAGAAACCATTCAGCGGCATCCTCCAGCGCCCGCTTGGGGATGAGGCCGACAATCTCGCTGCTGGTGGGCGCTACCCCGTAGCGCGCCGCCTCGCGCTTCACGAATTCGAAAACGCGCGCGACGGGCGTCTGTTCGAAATCGGTGAGGTTCATCGAAACCTGCGCCTGCCCGCGCACCGGGAAGCCGGCCGCCTTCACATAACGCAAGCCGCCGTTGGAGAAGCGCACCGCCTTGGCTATTTTTTTGGCAATGTCCACGTCGGCGGTATTCAGATAAACGTTGTAGGCGATAAGAAATTTGCGCGCACCCACTACGGTGGCTCCGGCGGTGGGGTGAAGCCGGGCTTCACCGAAATCCGGACGCCGCGCCGGATTGGTCTTTACCTCCTCCCGCAAGCCTTCGAACTGTCCCCGGCGGATGTTCTCCAGGTTCTGGCGCTCGGGCGTGGCGGCCGCCGCTTCATAGAGATACACGGGAATCTGAAAGCGCCGCCAGATCTCTTCCCCCACGCGGCGGGCGATGGCCACGCAATCTTCGATGGCCACGCCCTCGATAGGAATGAAAGGCACCACGTCGGCGGCGCCCATGCGGGGGTGCGCGCCCTGGTGCTTGGTAAGGTCAATCAGTTCCGCCGCCTTGCCCACGCCGCGAATGGCCGCCTCCTGAATGGATTCGCGGTCGCCCACCAGCGTAATGACGCAGCGGTTGTGGTCGGCATCCATCTCGCGGTCCAGCAGGTATACGCCCGGCACCTTCATGGCCGCGAGGATGGCCTCAACCTTGGCTTGGTCGCGGCCTTCGGAAAAGTTAGGAACGCATTCAACCAGGGTGGACATACGCGACAAGCATAACGGCGGAAACCAGCGGGAGCAACTTTGTTGCGGCCGGGAGTTACCCGCCGGGGCGGCACTTAATTACAATAGGCGCATGGACTCCCTGGTCATTGCCGGCCGTCAATTCCGCTCCCGCCTGATTGTGGGCACGGGCAAGTACAAATCCTTCGCTGAAACCGCGCGCGCCCTCGAGGCCAGCGGCGCGGAAATGGTCACCGTGGCGTTGCGGCGCGTGAACCTGGACCGCAGCAAGGAGTCGCTGCTCGACTACATTGACCCCGGCAAATACTTCCTGCTGCCCAACACGGCCGGCTGCTACACCGCCGACGATGCCATTCGCACCGCCCGCCTGGGCCGAGAAGTGGGCCTGTCGGATTGGATCAAGCTGGAGGTCATCGGCGACGAGCGCACCCTCTATCCCGATATCCAGGCTACCCTGGAAGCCACCCGCGTGCTGGTAAAGGAAGGCTTTACGGTTCTGCCCTACACTTCTGACGATGTGGTAGTTGCCAAGCGCCTGCTGGACGCCGGCGCCAGCGCGGTGATGCCTCTGGGGGCACCCATCGGCAGCGGCCTGGGCATTCAGAACCAGGCCAATATCCGCATCCTGCGCGAAGTCATTACCGGCGTGCCCCTGATCGTGGATGCGGGCGTGGGCACCGCCTCCGATGCCGCCATCGCCATGGAACTGGGAGCTGATGCCGTGCTTATGAACACCGGCATCGCCGGAGCCCAGGACCCGGTGCTGATGGCCGAAGCCATGAAACACGCCGTGCTGGCCGGGCGAGCCTCCTACCTGGCCGGACGCATGCCCAAAAAGCTTTATGCCACCGCCAGTTCGCCGCTGGAGGGAGTGGTCCGCTAGGAGCCCAACTGGAGCGCTTTCCCGATTTAGCACTCCCCCGGCGTCCTGCAACGCAACATTACTTTCTGGATCTTCCGCCGGGTCCACTCATCGTATAGGCTGGAACTCCGGCCAGGGACTTAAGTGTCTGGGATGCAGCTGCATACCCGCGCAAGCCCTCGGAAAGTAAAGGGCTTGGCGTGCGGCAGCATGGTATACTGCGCTTAAGTTCGTGACCTGCTGGTCATGCCAACACCTCTGCCTAATCAAGGATTTACGATGGTCCGTCGCGCACGCCGCTCTCTTTTCGTGATCGCTTTCGTCATTCTCAGCTGTGGCTTCCTGGGCCTTCTCTTTGGGGAGAAGGTGGGCGCCGCTTCTTCCAGCGGCGGTGAGGGCGACATCCGAGACAGCCTGCGCACCTTCACCGAGGTGTACAACATCGTGGAGCAGAACTATGCCGAGCCGGTGAACCCGGACAAAGCCATCTATAACGGGGCCATTCCCGGCATGCTGCACGTGCTCGACCCGCACTCGAATTTCTTTGATCCCAAGTCCTATTCCCTGTTGCGCGAAGAGCAGCGCGGCAAGTACTACGGCGTGGGCATGACGGTGGGCCCGCGGAATAACAAGGTCATCGTGATCGCGCCCTTTGTGGGCACGCCCGCGTACCGTGCCGGCATTCATCCCGGCGACGTGATTATCGCGGTGGACGGCAAGCCCACCGACAACATGAGCACGGCGGAAGTGGCCGACATGCTCAAGGGTCCCAAAGGGACCACGGTGCGCATCACCGTGCTGCGCGAGGGCAGCGATAAGCCGCTGGAATTTTCCATCGTCCGCGACGAGATTCCGCGCTATAGCGTGGACCTGCATTTCCTGATCCGCCCCGGCATCGGGTACATGCACGTTTCCGGTTTCCAGGAAACCACCGACCATGAGGTTCGCGAGGCCCTGGACGAGATGGGCGACCTGAAGGGCTTGATTCTCGATCTGCGGCAGAATCCAGGCGGGCTGCTCAGCGAAGGCGTTGGCGTGGCCGACCAGTTCCTGCAGAAGGGGCAGGTCATCGTATCCCATCACGGACGCTCCAGCCCGGAGAAGGTATATCGTGCCACCCACGGCAACGCGGGCAAGGATTATCCCATCGTGGTGCTGGTGAACCGGGGCACGGCTTCGGCGGCGGAAATTGTGGCCGGCGCCATCCAGGACCATGATCGCGGCCTGATTGCCGGCGAGACCACTTTCGGCAAGGGACTGGTGCAAACCGTGTATCCGCTTTCGGAAAACACCGGCCTGGCCCTGACCACCGCCAAGTACTACACCCCCAGCGGGCGGCTCATCCAGCGCGACTACAACGGTGTTTCGCTCTACGATTACTATTACGACCGGGAGAACGACAGCAATCCCGGCAACCGAGAAGTCAAACTGACCGACAGCGGGCGCACGGTGTACGGCGGCGGGGGCATCACCCCCGATGTGAAGATCGCCACCCCCAAGGGCAACGCTTTCCAGGACACGATGTTGCAGCACTACGCCTTCTTCAATTTCGCCAAGCACTACACCATCAACCATCACCCCAGCAAGAGTTTCGTGGTGGACGAACAGGTGATGCAGGATTTCCGCCGCTTCATGGACGACCAGAAGGTGCCCTACACCGAGGCCGACCTGCTGGCCAACAACGATTGGGTGCGCTCCAATATCAAGGCGGAAATCTTCATTGACGCCTTCGGGCAGGAGGAAGGACTGCAGGTGCGCGCGGAAGCGGATCCTGAGGTGGTCAAGGCGCTGGAGTTGCTGCCCCAGGCCAAGACCCTGGCCGACAACGCGCGGCACATTGTGGCGGAGCGCAATTCCGCCCATGCCCTGAACCGGTAACTCTCACATCCTCGTAACAGTAAGGCCCGCCGATGGCGGGCTTTTTTTTGTCTTCCACTGGATTTGCCGCGCGGACGCTCCACGAGTTCTGAAAAGGGACGTCTGAATTCCCGCACACAAAAACGGCAACAAGTTGGGTCTCTACCGAAGCTTTGGCTTCGGACGAAGCAAAGCGCCATCTAAACTCAGCTTTTCAGCGGCGGTGAGCGGACGAGAGCCGCCCTTGGGAAGGTCGCCCAGGGCGAGCGGACCGATGGCCACGCGCAGCAGGCGAAGAACTTCGACCCCGA
>DATGGJ010000234.1:0-2333 GCA_035308585.1 Terriglobales bacterium | reverse complement strand
GTAACTTCATCCCTTGGTTCCCATCCTGCAGGTCGCTCGTTTTGTTCCATATGATTGGCCCGGTTTGGCACACGCCAGCCCGGCCCCTGTACGAGCCATTAGCAGATTGCATGATCGGTTTTGAAGGGCTACACCGGCAAGTTACCCACGTCTTAAGTCGTGCGATTCGAGCGGTGTGACAGCGCAGTTGGCGGCTAAGCCGCCGGGTGGCCAACTCAATCCCCCAGGGTGGCCCACTCAGGCCCCGGGTGGCCCACTCAAGCCCCGGGGTGGCCCACTCAAGCCCGTCCTTGGCTTGAGTGGGTTAATCGGCCGATGATAGCGGCAGCCTGAGGGAATGCTGTGTCCGCCTCGCCGACTACGTTTCGTTTTCCCAAATCATCCATGCAGCGCCCCGAAAACCCCACTCAAGCAACAACCGCTTGAGTGGGCCACCCGTCGGCGTGAGCGAAGCGGGAGCCCGCAGGCGAAATCCTGAGCGCAGCGAAGGACCTCTGGTGATAATAAGCTGGGTAAGAACTGGTCGGGACGGCCGGATTTGAACCGGCGACCCCTTGCACCCCAAGCAAGTGCGCTACCAGGCTGCGCCACGTCCCGACGGGAGAAGAACCGCTGGGGGTTTGCTGCGAGGGTCGTCATTCGCATTTTACACCACCGCTGCTTTTCCCGGTCCTTGCGCTAACATGGGCTGTCCATGGACGCCGCGCCCAGCAGGCTGGTCTATCGTTTTGCCACCTACGAAGCCGATCCCCTTACCGGCGAATTGCGCAAAGCGGGCGTGCGCCTGCGCCTGCCGGAGCAGCCCTTCCGTGTGCTCATCATGCTGCTGGAACGCCCCGGCGAACTGGTCACGCGCGAGGAAATTCGCCAGACGCTGTGGCCAGCCGATACCTTTGTGGACTTCGACCACGGCCTGAACACCGTCATCAACCGCTTGCGCGAAACTTTGGGCGACTCCGCCTCTAATCCCCGCTTCATCGAAACCCTGGCCCGCCGCGGCTATAGGTTTCTGGCGCCGGTGGAGACGGCTGGCACCGCGCCTACCACAATGGCGCCGCCACTGGCTGAACCATCGTCGCCATCCGTTCCCGCCGGAGCATCCGCGACTGATAACGCTCCGCTTCGCACCCTCAACGGCCGCGTGGCTGCGGTTCTTACCCGGGCCGAAGACGTGCCCGCGGTGCCGCGCCGTTACGCGCGCATTCTCTTTCTGCTGCTGCAGTTCATGTACCTGTGCTTCTACATCGCCGCTCTCGCCCGCCTGGGTAGGATCGAGGACCTGCTGGAGGGCGCGTTTTCGCATTGGACCTGGATGGTGGTAGCGCTGGTGGTCACAGCCGCCGTAGGCATCCCCATCCGCTTATACCTGCTGGCCGCTGCCAGCTTCGACGTGCGCGGCCTTACCCGCAAGTTCCAGCGCCTGTTTCCCTTCACGTTTGTGCTGGATGAGCTGTGGGCCCTGGCCCCCTTCCTGCTCCTGCCGCAAATCGGCCTGGGGCTGGCTCTGGCCGCCAGCGCGGCGCTCATCTATGTTCCTTTTTCACAGCGCACTGTCCTGCTCATGGGCGAAGCCCACTCCCGCTCCAGCGGCTGAGTTCTTTGTGGCGCGGGCGCCCCCGCCCGCGTGGGTCGCATCCTGTCCGCTTTCGTCAGGCGACAGGCGCTCCGGCGACACCCTTATGCTTGTGGCGCAGACCCGATGCCGCGGTTGGAACCAGCCCGAAAGGGGCGAAACAGTAAAGCCCAGGACGGAAGTACCGGGTATTTGAGAATATTCCCTAGTCTTGTTAAGAACGCCAAGAAAGTAGCCCGCCACTTCAGTGGCGGGTGGGCGGGCCTGGCGCACCAGAGTCCCGTCAGTGACGGCTGAACATCGCGCTCCATCTGCCTCAGGAAATCCGCGCCCCAGAAACACCATCCGGTCCGCCGCCAGAAAATTGGCCAGCCAGCAAACCGCGACGCTCACCAGGTTTGCGGGCATGACCGGCAGACCCCAATAGCCCACCAGCAGCCGCATCAACGCCATGTTTCCCCCAATGGAAATCGCCCCGTTGCTCAGGTGAAACCGTCCCAGCCGCCCCAAAATGCGGCCCTCCCGGTCCTTCCAGGTGAAATTCTGGTGCCAGGCGAAGTTGTGCAGCACCGCCCCCTCCACCGCCACCGCCGTGGCCAGCAGATATTCCACTCCGACGGCAGTCAACAGCGCCAGCGTCCCCAGCTGCATCACCATCCCCATGGCTCCCACCAGGCTGAACTTGCACCAGCGCTTGCCGTTGCTGCGCCAGCTTGCCCGTGCGCCCTCGCCGGTCATTGAATCCGCTCCTCGCGGTAGA
>DATGGJ010000233.1:0-4081 GCA_035308585.1 Terriglobales bacterium | reverse complement strand
GTTCAGGGTGGCCTGCTTGTTTCCGGAGCGGCTGAATTGCTCCACCTGGCCATTGCCGGCGCCCACAAATAGAACCGGATTATCGCTCACCGTTACCGGTGTCGAAACAGGCTGGGAGGCGTTGCCAGCCTTGTCGTGGGCTATGACGGTGACGGCATAGCTGCCGCCGCTGACGTAGGTGTGGGTGGAAGTATTGCCGGTGAGATAGAAGCCGTCGCCAAAATCGGTGAGCACGGTGCCGAGGTCGTTGCCGGCGTCGGCACAATTGGCGGTGACGGTCACCACCAGAGGCGCATTGCCGGAAGACGGCGAAGCCTGAACCGTGCAAGTGGGTGTGGTGGTAGCCACCGTCACCGGCTGCGATGCCTTGCCTTGGTTGTTCGCCGGGTCGGTGGCGGTTACGGTCACGGTAAAGCTGCCGGAAGCATTGTAGGTGTGCGTGCCTGTCGTGCCGTTGGTGTTGGGTGTGTTATCTCCCCAGGAAATCACGGTGGTCAGGGTGTCGCCATCCGAGTCTGAGCAGACGGCGGTTGCCGTGACCGTCAGGGGTGCGGGACCGCTGTTTGGCGTAACGCTCAGGGTACAGGTGGGAGTCTGGTTCCGATTGACGACCACCGTCTGAGTAGCCGAGCCGGTGAGCCCACCGGTGTCGGTGGCCGTGAGCGTGACCGTGTATCGGCCCCTTGTGTTGTAGGTATGAGTGCCGCTGGCGGCGCTGGTAGTGGTATGGTCGCCCCAGTCCAAGACCTCGGAAAGAGTGTCGCCATCCGGGTCGGTGCAGCTGCCGGTGGCCGTGACGGTGAGCGGAGCCGTGCCGGTGGTAGGCGCAACCGTCAAAGTGCAGGTGGGCGGCTGATTAGGAGGAGGCGGAGGCGGGGGAGGGGGCGGCGCAGTAACCGTGACCCCCTGATTCACGACAGCGGTGTTGCTTAGTGCATCGTTTGCGGTTACGGTCACAACGTAGCCGCCAGGAGTGCCGTAAGTGTGCGGCAGAGAGAAAGAACTCTGTGTTGTTTGCACCTGCGGGGAGCCGTCACCCCAATCGAGAGTTACAAGCGTGATAGGAGCTGCCGAGTCGGTGCAATTGACGGTGGCTGTAACCGCAAGCGGCGCCGCGCCGCTGGCAGGCGCGACCAAGAGAGTACATTGCAGCGGATTGCCCTGGGCTAAGGCGGAGAGCGAAAGCGCCAGGCAGACCGCCAGAAACACAACAGATTTGCGCATCATGATGATGCCGGGTCCTGGGTTGTTGGGCTTTCCGTCCTCGTTCGCGGTCGTGGTCGCTGCCGCGTTTATCTGAATCTGCTTAAGATTCAGCTCTGTCGGCCAGAGTTGTCCCGCAATTATACCCTTCCGGTGTGAGGCTGCAAGGCCCGTTGTACGCGGGCTGGCCGGAACTCCGCGTCAGACCTGGGCTGAGCCCGGCCCGGCGGTTGCCATAGCCAAGTGCGAAGACTCGACCTGGCGCTGGGCCTTGCTCCGTAAGATAAACAATGCAAAAAGGATAAGGGTTGTGGCCACCGAAAGTAGAGAGCGGTAAGTGACCATGGCTGCGGGAATATCGCGGACGAACATCTCACGCAGTTCCACAACCGGCACGGAGAGCACCGCGGCGACTGCCAAAGGGGTACCCCAGCCAGTGCGGCGCGCGGGTTGATCTTCGGCTGACGGGCTGTTCAGGCGCAAATCGCGCGCTACCAGTCCCAGCCCGGCGTACCAGATCAGCGCGAGCATGAGCGGAATATCGTACAAGCCGCCGGAGTAATACTCGCCCCGGTCAATGGCAGCACTGGCCATGAAAGAGCTAACCGCATAGAGGGCGGCGGCGGCGAAGAAATGGGCGTACAAAGTCCGCCATTTGCCGGTGTTATTCCACAGCGCCACACCGGCGATCAGGGCCAGAGAAATGTTGGCGGCGCCATAAACCACGTTGTAATTCTGGTCCCACCAACTGGGGAAAAGGGCAATTTCCCGCCAGGGAGTTACGAAGTAGAGGTAGAGATACAGCCACCACACGATGACCATGCCGGCGTTAGCGGCGTTGAGGAGGTTGGGATTTTGCTTGTGGTCCAGATGAGGCCGAACCGCGAGAGCCATCATCATGGGAAGAACGTGCAGGTAGAGAACCATGTCGCCCCAGAAGCCGGAGGCAGGAGGGGCGCGCAAAATGGTTTCATAAAAAGTCCACAACACCTGGTTCAGCAGCCACAGGGCAAACCCGAATGAAAGCAGCGTCCAGAAGGTGGAGGAACTGCCGCGGCCACCGACCTGGTTGGGCAAGGTAGTGAGATAGCAGGCGAGCAGGAGGAGAGTCTGCAGGCTGTCGGAGATCGCATGCAGGGTGTAGCCGTTGGGCAGAATTAGAGAGCAAAAGATTTGCACACAGACCAGGACTCCGGCTGCCGTGAACCACGCGACACTAGCTCGCTTGAACAACTTGTACGCCTTGAGTGGGATCTGGCGGGGCCCCAGTGATGACACTGAGCTTAGCCTTCCCGGAGTCACTTTCGGAAGATGACCATGGTAACCATTGCGAGCGGCTGAAAGGGGAGCCCAGGCAGTGGAGTTGTTCAACCGAGGGCAGGGATGAAAGTCAGAACGGGAGCGCACATGGCGAAATGAGCCGGCAGGAGCCGGGCCGGAATCATCGTCCGGCTTTGTTGTCGCGCAGGGCAGGAAAGAGCCATTGCTTCAGCTGGGCTTGCAATTCGCTGGACATATGAACGAAGCGGATGCCCGCGCGGCCGTGTTTATCGGCCCAGGCGATCTGGCCCTGCACGTCAATGGGGTTGCGAATTCCGGGCAGGGTAAAGCGGGCGCGCACCGACTGGCGGACGGTAGCAGGCTCTGAAAGCCGCACCGCTACTCCTCCCTCGCTGACGTTGAGCACAACAGCCTTGATTTCGCGGCCGGGCGTGAACTTGAGGCAAACCGGCGCGTAGGCGGGCTTGCGCAGTTGTTGCCGCCGTTGCGGGTACATCAGGCTTTTAACAGCGCGCAGGCCCTGGAGCGCCCGGTCCAGGGTAATGGGCTCATACAGGACGAACTTCGCGCCCATGGCGAAGGCCTCGCTGACGCTGGTGTCGCCGCCCAGGATGGCGGCAATCATAGTTTTATTTTCGAATTGCCGGCGTATATCCTTCAGCAGCATCTCGGCGCCGGGCACGCTGAAATCAATCACCACGGCTTCGAATTTTTTGCGATCCATGAGGGCGATGGCCGAACTGGGCTCGCTGCACACCACCACGTCAATCTCCAGCCGCGAAAAGGCGCGCATGAGGACAGCTACTTTATCCGTGTCGCGGGACAACACCATGGATTGCAGAAGCATGCATAAGAATGGTAGGGCGTAGAAGTCCGAGGCAGTAGGTTACCGAGGTCATTACCCTGTCGTCCGCGGGGTCTAGACGGCGTGCTGTGGGCTTGGACGGCAGTTATCGCAAGAGCACAAGGAAGCTGAATCCAGAAAAGAAACAGGGACATTGCCCTCAAGGTGGCCGCAGCCTTCGCAGTAATAGCGGGCCAGCCCCAGGGACATCATGTTCTGGCAACAGAAAGGGCAGGGGTGGCCGGCCACGGGCGGCTGCGAAAGGCCTTTTCTCCTTGGCTTGGGTTCACTTTCAACTTCCACAGCAAACTCCTGCACTTCAGTTTTTGCCGGACGTTCACCCAGGTGAACCCAGCTGATGCTCAAGCCGAGAAAGGCAATGGCGCCGCAGATGGCAAAGTCAATGGCCGGTTGCTGCAGTTGGCGCGTGGCATCGAGGGTGATTATCCGGAAGGCGACGACGAGAGCGCCTGCAAACAGCGCTAACCCGCCCAACGCAATCAGCGTGGGAGTGAAGCCGCGTAGAGCGGAGTGAAGCCGGTAGCCTGCCCGTGGGGAGAATCCGTCGCCCGGAAATTCGTAACCCTGGGGCTCGTCGAAGAGCGGGTTTTGTACAAGGCTGCTGCCCATAAATCCTCGCTGATTGTGAGCTATCTGGGAGCCCTGGCCGGAAACTATCCACAACATACAGCGTAGATAACAGGAGGAAAATGGCACGGATGTGCCAGAGGTGTGGATCAGGGGTGGCCCCCT
>DATGGJ010000232.1:0-6913 GCA_035308585.1 Terriglobales bacterium | reverse complement strand
TTGCCGCAAGGTATGGATTATGACCGGGTACGCGATTTCGTTCCTGGCCATGTGCGGCGTACTGGCGTATTACTTCTCCGCCTACATCACTCACTGATCAAGGTTCCCGCTCGCGACTCGTCCTGCGGACGAGAAGAGGGAGCAGTGTAAGCACGGGCGAAAACCGGGATTATTATCGTGTTTTCTCCCCGGACTAGACCCCGGCCTTCCACCGTTGCTCTCACATTTCCCTCCAGGTTTCCACGAGCTCCGTCCCCACACAATTGAACGCCGGTGGAAGCAGCGAAAAGGAATCATGTACACTGGCGTGCCGTACTTTCCTAATTTCCAGTAAGGTTTGGAGTTGATGCCGCAGACCTTCAGCGCCACCACACCCCAGGGATTCCTGATCAACGGGCAATGGAGAGAAGAAGGCAGGGAAGTGGAGATTCGCGCGCCCTACGACCAGCAGGTGGTGGGGCGAGTGTGGGAGGGCACGCGGCAACACGCCGCGCAAGCGATAGCGGCGGCGGTGCAGGGGTTTGAAGCCACGCGGAAACTGCCGACGTATGAGCGGCAACGGGTGCTGCGGGCGGTGGCGGGGGCGCTGGCGGAGCGCAAGGAAGAGTTCGCGCGCACCATCACGCAGGAAGCAGGCAAGCCGCTGAAGGCGGCGCGCGTGGAGGCGGAGCGCGCGGTTCTGACGTTCACGGCGGCGGCCGAGGAAGCGGCGCGCATTTATGGCGAGTGGCTGCCGCTGGATCTGCAGGAGACGGCGGCGGGACGCTGGGGCATGGTGCGGCGCTTTCCCCTGGGGCCGGTGGGCGCGATCACACCCTTCAATTTCCCCCTGAACCTGGTGGCGCACAAGGTGGCGCCGGCGATGGCGTGCGGCTGCAGCCTGGTGCTGAAGCCGGCGCCGCAAACGCCGCTGAGCGCGCTGCTGCTGGCGGAGGTGGTGCAGGAGGCGGGTTGGCCGGAAGGCGGACTGAACGTGCTGCCGCTGGCGAACGAAGATGCGGAACTTCTGGTGAGCGACGAGCGGCTGAAGCTGATCACGTTTACCGGCAGTTCGGCGGTGGGCTGGCAAATCAAGAGCCGGGCGGGCAAAAAGAAGGTGGCGCTGGAGCTGGGAGGGAATGCCGCGGTGATTATTCACAGCGACGCCGACCTGGAGCGGGCGGCAGAGCGCTGCGCGGCGGGCGGATTTTCCTATGCGGGACAGAGCTGCATTTCAGTACAGAGGATTCTGGTGGAGGGAAGCGTAAAAGAACGCTTCCAGGAGCTGCTGGTGGAGCGGGTGAAGAGACTGAAAACGGGCGATCCGCTGGATGAAACGGTGGACGTAGGGCCGCTGATCCGGGAAGCGGACGCGCGTCGAGCGCAGGAGTGGGTGGGGGAGGCGGTGGCGGGCGGGGCGAAGCTTCTCAGCGGGGGGCAACGCGCAGGCAACCTGCTGCAACCGACAGTTCTGACGGAGACCCGCGCGGAGATGCGCGTCAATTGCCAGGAGATATTCGCTCCGGTAGTGACGGTGGAGGCCTACGAAGATTTCGAAGAAGCGCTCGAGCGGGTAAACGACTCGGCTTACGGGCTGCAGGCGGGAGTGTTCACGCGCGACGCGGGGCGGCTGTTCCAGGCCTATGAGCGGCTGGAGGTGGGAGGAGTGGTGGCGGGCGATATTCCCTCCTTCCGGGTGGATGCCATGCCCTACGGCGGGATCAAGGACTCGGGGCTGGGACGCGAGGGGCTGCGCTACGCGATGGAGGAGATGACGGAGCGGAAGTTGCTGGTGATGGCGGTGTGAGATATACTGCAACGCCGATAATATATCGGAACACGACATTAATCGGCCGCGGAGGGAGCAACTTGCGCGTCCGCATAGTTGAAAATTTCAACAAGCGAAGGAAATAAATCCGCCGGCGGACGCGCGGCAGTTGGGCCGCGCCCTCACCAATGCTATAATCACGAGTTTTCGTGACCTGAGTCACAGCTTACTGGTGACGGCGGTCGTGGCAGTGGTGATGTCCGGCATAATCGCAGCAGCAGAACGGGAGCGCCAGGAGAGTGTTGGCGTTCCACTCGCGCAATAGATGGCCCAGATATTTCATCGCAGCACTAATACCATCTCACGCTTCACAATTTTTGGGTCCCTGGTAGTGGTAGCCCTGGGCCTGTGGGCGGCGCTGCAGCTGGAGCGGTCGCCCTACACCACCTTTGCGGGAGTGGCGCGGCCGCAGCCCGTGCCCTTCAGCCACGCCCATCACGTGGGCGGGCTGGGGCTGGACTGCCGCTACTGTCATACCTCGGTGGAGAATTCCAGTTTTGCCGGCATCCCGCCCACCAAGACCTGCATGAACTGTCACTCGCAGATCTGGACCAACGCGCCCATGCTGGAACCGGTGCGGCAGAGTTTCCAGACCGGACATTCGCTGGTGTGGTCGCGGGTGAACGATCTGCCGGACTTCGTATATTTCGATCACAGCATTCACATCAGCAAGGGAGTGGGGTGCGACACCTGCCACGGGCCGGTGGACCGCATGCCGCTCATGTACAACTACGCTTCGCTGCAGATGGAATGGTGCCTGGACTGCCACCGGCGGCCGGAAAAATACCTGCGGCCGCGGAGCCAGGTGTTCAACATGCGCTACCAGCAGCCGACCGGATTCCAGCCGGTGGAATTCGAGGGCAAGAAATATTATGACCAGCTGGCGCTGGGGCAGGAGCTGGTAAAGAAGTACCACCTTCGGTCGGTGCAGGGCATAACCAGCTGCAACACGTGCCACCGCTAAGCGGGGCGGCGGAAGTGAACTAAGAGAAGACATGGGAGCTGAAGAAAAAACGGATCACGCGGTTTGCCCGGGCAAGAAGCACAATCTGCAGGAAATCCGGGAGAAGCTGGCGAGCGAGGATGGGCCGCGCTACTGGCGCAGCCTGGAGGAGCTGGCGGGCGACCCGTCATTCCAGGAACAGGTGAAGCGGGAATTTCCCAAGGGCGCGTCGGAGTGGCTGGAGGGTTTCTCGCGGCGGGGCTTTTTACAGCTGATGGGGGCATCGCTGGCGCTGGCGGGACTGACGAGCTGCACCAAGCAGCCGCTGGAGCCGATTGTGCCGTACGTGCGGCAACCGGAGGAGCTGGTGCCGGGGCGGCCGCTGTTTTTCGCCACCGCCATGGAAATGGGCGGACATGCGCGTCCACTGCTGGTGGAAAGCCATGAGGGGCGGCCGACGAAGGTGGAAGGCAATCCCGACCATCCCGCGAGCCTGGGCGGCAGCGACATTTTTTCGCAGGCTTCGGTGCTGGACCTATACGACCCGGACCGCTCGCCGGCGGTGACCTACCTGGGGGAGATCCGTTCCTATCCGTCATTTCTGGGGGCGATGCAGAGCCAACTGGCGGCGCAGCGGCTTTCCAAGGGCGCGGGGCTGAGATTTCTGACGCGCACCGTGGTGTCGCCAACCTTGGCCGACCAGCTGCAAACCGTGCTGCAGGCATTTCCGCAGGCGAAATGGCACCAGTATGAGGCGGTGAACCGGGACAACGCGCGGGCGGGAGCGATGATGGCCTTCGGCGAGCCGGTGGAGACGCAATACCGGCTGGCGGAAGCGGATGTAGTTTTGTCGCTGGACGCTGACTTCCTGTATCCGACGTTTCCGGGAGCGGTGCGTTACGCGCGCGACTGGGCGTCGCGACGGCGACCGGAGTCAGAGCGGCCGATGGGCCGCCTGTACGTGGCGGAGACCACTTTTACCCCGACGGGGGGCAAGGCCGACCACCGGCTGCCGCTGCGGCAGGCGGAGCTGGAGCAGTTCGCGCGCGCCGTGGCCAAGCAGCTGGGCGTGAACGCGGCCGGAGGCGCCACCAGCGGCCTGGCGAGCACGTGGCTGCCGGCGCTGGTGAAAGATCTGCAGCAGCACCGTGGAAATTGCCTGGTGATCGCCGGCGAGTACCAGCCGCCCGCGGTGCACGCTCTGGCCCACGCCATGAACGCGGCGCTGGGGAACGTGGGGCGGACGGTGTTCTACACCCAGGCGGCAGCCGCCAATCCGGTGGACCAAAACCAGTCGTTGAACGAACTGGTGGACGACATGAAGGCGGGCAAGGTGGAGCTGCTGGTGATCCTGGGCGGCAACCCGGTGTACGACACGCCCTCGGAGCTGGGCTTCGGGCTGATCATGAAGCAGAAGGTGCCGCTGCGGGTGCACCACGGACTGTACCAGGACGAGACGGCGGAATTCTGCCAGTGGCACATCAATGGGGCGCACTACCTGGAGGCTTGGGGCGACACGCGGGCCAATGACGGCACGGTGAGCATCACGCAGCCGCTGATTGCGCCGCTTTATAACGGGAAGACCGACACCGAGCTGCTGGCCATTTTCACCGGGCAAGGGGAGACCAAGGCCTATGACATCGTGCGCGCCTACTGGCAACGGCAATTGCAGAAGCAGGCGGCGCCCGCGCCCGCAGCCCGCGGCAAGGCCAAAGCAGCGGCGGCGGCTGCGCCGACGGTGGACTTCGAGGGCTTCTGGCGTCCGGCGGTGCATGACGGGTTCATCGCGGGCACGGCTTACCCGCCCCGGCAAGTGCAGCTGAAGAACATTGATTTCGGAGCCGGACCGCAGGGCAATCCACCCCAGCTGGAAATCAATTTCCGGCCCGACCCCTCGGTATTTGATGGACGTTTTTCCAACAATGCCTGGCTACAGGAACTGCCCAAGCCGGTGAACAAGCTGACCTGGGATAACGGGGTGCTGGTGGGGGTGGAAACGGCGCAGCAGATGGGGCTGAAGCCCAACGATGTGGTGGAGTTGAAGATCGGCGAACGGACGGTGCGGGCGGCGGTGTGGGTGCAGGCGGGCCAGCCGGCGAACGTGGTGACCGGATTTCTGGGCTACGGGCGGCGAAAAGCCGGGCGCACGGGAACGGGTTTCGGCTTCGACATGTACCGCATCCGCACCATGAAAGAGCCCTGGAGCACGGCGGTACAGATGCGCAAAACCGGCGACACCTATCTGCTGGCGAGCACGCAGGGCCAGCAGAGCATGGACACGGAACTGGGGACGCGCGACCTGGTGATTTCGGCGACGGCCGCGGAGTATGGCAAGGATCCGAAGGTCATTCTGCGGCACCACGAAACCCCGGACAAGGATGAAACGCTTTATTACAACTACGAGTACAAGAATTACGCCTGGGGCATGTCCATTGACCTGAGCGCGTGCGTGGGCTGCAACGCGTGCATCATCGCCTGCCAGTCAGAGAACAACATCCCGGTGGTGGGCAAGTACCAGGTGAATAAAGGGCGGCACATGCACTGGATCCGGGTGGACGCCTATTACGAAGGAGACCGGGACAATCCCAAGGCGTATTTCCAGCCGGTGCCGTGCATGCAGTGCGAGAACGCGCCCTGCGAGTATGTATGCCCGGTGGGAGCGACGGTGCACAGCAGCGAGGGTCTGAACGACATGGTTTACAACCGCTGCGTGGGGACGCGCTATTGCTCCAACAACTGCCCCTACAAAGTGAGGCGGTTCAACTTCATGCTGTGGCAGGACTGGACCACGCCGCAGCTGAAGATGGGAAGAAATCCGGAAGTGACTGTGCGCAGCCGGGGCGTGATGGAGAAGTGCACGTATTGCGTGCAGCGGATCACACAGGCGCGGATTGACTCGGAGCGCGAAAACCGGAAGGTGCGGGAGACGGAGCTGCTGACGGCATGCCAGCAGGCGTGCCCGGCCGACGCCATCGTTTTCGGCGACATCAACAACCCGGAGCAGCGGGTGAGCAAGCTGAAGAGCACGGCGCGCAACTACGGACTGCTGGCTGAGCTGAACACGCGGCCGAGGACGACCTACCTGGCCGCGATCAACAACCCCAACCCGGAGCTGCCCCCACCGGCGGAGCAGAACTAAAGCATGGAGCAGAAAGATCGAGTTGAGGACATAAGCGAACGGCACGGGCGGCCGCCGGTGATGGCGCCGGGGCACACCTTTGCCACCATCACGGACAAGATCAGCTCCATCGTTTTGACCCGTCCGGTGTCGGTGGGCTGGTTGCTGGGGGTGGGATTCGCCAGCCTGTGGGCGTTCATTCTGCTGTTCGCAGTGTCCTACCTGTTCTACCAGGGGGTGGGGATCTGGGGCATCAACATCCCGGTGGGATGGGGCTTCGCCATCGTGAATTTTGTATGGTGGGTTGGAATCGGGCACGCGGGCACGCTGATCTCGGCCATTCTGCTGCTGCTGCGGCAATCATGGCGCAACTCCATCAACCGCTTCGCGGAAGCGATGACGCTGTTCGCGGTGGCCTGCGCGGGCATGTTCCCGGTGCTGCACATGGGGCGTCCGTGGCTGGCCTACTGGCTGTTTCCTTATCCCAACACGATGAATGTGTGGCCGCAGTTCCGCAGCCCGCTGGTGTGGGACGTGTTCGCGGTTTCGACCTACTTCACGGTTTCCGCGCTGTTCTGGTACCAGGGCCTGATACCCGACCTGGCCACGCTGCGCGACCGGGCCATCAACCGCTACGCGCGGACCATTTACGGATTCCTGGCCATGGGGTGGCGGGGTTCGGCGCGGCACTGGAAGCGGTACCACACGGCCTACCTGCTGCTGGCCGGCCTGGCCACGCCGCTGGTGCTCTCGGTGCACACGGTGGTGAGCTTCGACTTCACCATCGCCCTGGAGCCGGGTTGGCACAGCAGCATTTTCCCTCCCTTCTTCGTGGCGGGCGCCATCTATTCCGGCTTCGCCATGGTGCTGATCCTGGCCATTCCCATCCGGCACTTCTACGGGCTGGAAGACTTCGTGACCACCCGGCATCTGGAGAATTCGGGAATGATCATGCTGGCCACGGGACTGATCGTGGCCTACGGCTACATCATGGAGCCGTTCATGGCCTGGCTGGGGGGAAACAAGTACGACATGTACCAGTTCT
>DATGGJ010000231.1:0-3722 GCA_035308585.1 Terriglobales bacterium | reverse complement strand
CTCGGCGCCGGCTTCGCGAAATTCAACGTGAAGCTGGCGCAACGCCTCGGGATTGGTCAGGGCTACTTCCGGTGTAAACGGTCCTGCACGAACCCAGCCGCGTTTTTCCAGTTCCAGCAGATAGCCGCCGTCGCCCAGGACGGGCCCTTCTTTCAATCTTTCCAGGATGCCTTTCCTCATATGGTCTCCTTGTCATCAATTTTGGTACATCCAATTTGCGCCCATGCGCTGGCACTCATGCGTTAGCTCCACGAAAGCCGCTACCACGGTCGCGCAGGAACTGGAATGCCGCATTGTGACCGGGCGCGCCCGTAACGCCGCCGCCGGGATGCGCGCCAGCCCCGCACAGGTACAAGCCGGCGATGGGAGTGCGGTACTGCGACCAGCCCGGCACCGGGCGCATGAAGAACAACTGCTCCAGAGCCAGGTCGCCGTGAAAAATATTTCCTTCCGTGAGGCCGTAAATCCGCTCCAGATCGAGAGGGGTCAATATTTGCCGCGCGACGACGGCACCGGGCACGTTGGGAGCGTATTCTCCGATTTTTTTTACCACCCGGTTACCCAGCAGTTCGCGGTTCTCCTCCCATGTGCCCTGCCGCAGGAAATAGGGCACATACTGCACAAAGCAGGTCATGATGTGACGCCCCTTGGGGGCGAGGGTGCCGTCAACATTGGACGCGACCACGCAGTCCACCCACAGCTCTTCCGGAATCTCGCCAAATTTGGCGATGTCGTAGCAGCGTTCGGCGAACTCCAGCGAGGGCACCAGCGTAAATAAGGAACGCTGCGCCGGGCTGGCGCCGGTGGGCATGCCGGTCACGCGCGGCTCCTCCGCCAGCACCAGGTTCACCTTGGCGCAGGGACCGTTCATCTTGATGCCCTGCACCGCATGCCGGAAATCAGCGGGCAAATCCTTGCTCTCCAGCAGCGCCAGAAACGTGCGCTTGGGATCGGCGCTGGAAAACACGGCGCGCGCGGCAATCTCCGTCCCGTCTTCCAGCACCACGGCCTTCACTCGGCCGCCGCGCACATCAATGCGCGCCACCGGAGCGCAAGTGCGGATCTCCACGCCGCGCTTGCGGGCAGCCGCGGCCAGTGCCTGCGTAATGGCACCCATGCCGCCAATGACATGTCCGTAAAACCCCTGCAACTCGTGCTCGCCGCCGCTCAGCAGGTGAAAAAGTAATCCGATGGCGGTCCCGGAATCGTAAGGCCCGCCATGTTTGCCGTAAACATTGTTGGCGAGAAACAGGGTCTTCACTTTTTCCGATTCATAATTGCGATCGAGAAAATCGCCCAGGCTGCCGGTCAGAAAGGAGATGAGCTGGGAGAGCTCTTTGTTGGTGATGCCCCGAAAACGCCTGCCCACCCGCAGCAGTTTCCACCAGCTTTGCAGTCCATCCAATTCCACTTCCGGTGGAGGCTCCAGGAAAAACGGCTGCAGGTAGCGGGCCAGCTTCTTCAGTTCATCATCAACTCGAGCAAAGGTGCCCGCATCGCGAGGAGAAATTTTCCGCAACTCGGCTACAGTGCGGTCCCGGTCGGCCCACCAGGGCACCACCTGGCCATCGGGAAATGGCACCTGCAGCGCCGGGTCACACGGGACCATGCGCAATCCATGGCCAGCCAGGTCCAGATCGCGGATCACCTCCGGCCGCAGCATGCTGGCAATGTAAGAAGTGGTTGAGGCGCGGCAGCCGGGCGCTATCTCCTCGGTCACACAACAGCCGCCCACCACCTCCCGCCGCTCCAGCACGAGTATGGACAGGCCCGCCGCACCCAGGTAGGCGGCCGCCGTTAGACCATTGTGTCCGGCTCCGATAACAATCACGTCGTAGGAAGAGGATGGCGGCATGGTCCAGAAGTGACCAGCGGTCATAATTGGCAGACCGACGGACAAGGCACATACTACTGTCAGACTGGGCCAATATGTAGTATTTTCCATCTGCAACAGGAGTTCTGTTGCGGAAAAGTGACCTTCAGTCATGAACACGATAACCACCTCCGCCGCTTCAGCCGGGGCCCTGCAAGGCCAGGCATCACGCTCCGGGCGGTCAACGGTCAAGCGAACGCAAATCATCAACACGGCTATGCGCCACTTCGCTGAGCGTGGGTTCCAGGAGGCGAGGGTAGGCGACATTGCGGATGAACTGGGAATCGCCAAGGGTTCCATCTTTCAGCACTTCGGCAGCAAGAACGGACTGTTCTTCGAGGCTTACAAGAAAGCGGTGCGCTCACTTCCCGCTTATCTGCACGCGCCCTCGGAGGTACTGCACAAGGGGTTTTTCGAGATTCTGCGTTACTGGCTGGTGCGGACCGAGCACCTGGTGCGGGAGGATTGGATTCCCTATCGTGTTTCCCTGCTGGGCAACCACGGTACCGATCTCAGCCTCAAGCGCCAGATCAATCGCTTTCTGGCCAATGAGGATCCGTATGGAACCGTGGCCTTCGTGAAGGCGGGGATCCAGCGAGGAGAAGTACGCTCCGATATTGACCTGGAGATGGTGGTCTCCATTCTCGACTGGACCATGGAGCGATTCCAGGACGCGCTGCTGACGGAGGAACTCGATCCCGGGCTGTTCCGCCGCAACGGGCAGCTCGCCGGGCAGGAGACCCGCATCGGGCAATTTCTTGAGGTGCTGCGGGGCGCCATCGGCCGGCGCGTCATCGGCGGAAAGGGTTCCGAACAACGACAAGCATGACTTACGGAGCACCCAAGAGAGAGACGGCGGTTTTGCTAGTCACCTGTCCCGACCGTAAGGGCGTTGTTGCCAGCATTGCCGAATTCATCTATCGCCACAATGGCAACATCCTGCACGCAGACGAGCACGGCGATGGCGAGACTAACCTGTTCCTGATGCGGGTGGAGTGGGATCTGGCCGGCTTCGACATGGAAATCAGCGATTTCGCCAGGAACTTCGCGCCCCTCGCCGGAAAATTCGAGATGGCATGGCGGCTGGCGACTTCCGCCATTCGTTCGCGGGTTGCGATCCTGGTGTCGCGGCTGGACCATTGTCTGGCCGACCTTTTATATCGCCACAAGATTGGCGAACTGGCCTGCGAAATCCCGCTGATTATCAGCAATCATCCGGATGCGCAGGCACTCGCGGATTTTTATGAAGTACCGTTTCATTACATTCCGGTGGCAGCGGATGACAAGCGCGGCGCGGAACAAACCCAGCTTCAGCTGCTGCGCGAGAATCGGGTGGATGTGGTGGTGCTGGCGCGTTACATGCAAATCCTCTCCCCCGATTTCATCGCCGCCTATCCGAACCGGATTATCAACATTCACCATTCCTTCCTGCCTGCGTTCATAGGGGCCAAGCCCTACCACCGTTCGTATGAGCGGGGAGTCAAACTGGTGGGCGCAACCAGCCATTATGTGACCGAGATGCTCGACGAAGGACCCATCATCGAGCAGGACACGATTCGCGTGTCGCATCGCGACCGGCTCGACGACCTGATTCAGAAAGGCCGCGATCTGGAGAAGGTGGTGCTCTCGCGGGCGGTGCGCTGGCACATTGAGAACCGCATTCTTCTATACGGAAACAAGACCGCTATTTTCAACTGACGGTTTCGTATTCAAATCATCGAACGGTCAGGGGGCGCCGGGTGCGCCCTTCTTCTGCCCAGCCAGTACAGGAGAGCTCCCACCGCGACTAATATGGCGGTTCCACCGGTTACTTTGACGATGGCCAGCGCCGGGTTAGCCTCGCCCGGGC
>DATGGJ010000230.1:0-6068 GCA_035308585.1 Terriglobales bacterium | reverse complement strand
CCAGCGAAGGCAGGGTGGTTAGTAAAGGGGGCCAAGTCTTTTGGCTTTTGGCTCTGGGACGGGTTACTCCTGCCACACCCCCACGTAACCTGCGTCACAGTTCCCGTGGTCGCATCTGACGTAAAGTAGGGCTAGAAATCGGGAGGAGATGCATGTCCACGCCCTGGGCGCACCGGTTTGCGCAGCGCACCAAGTCGGTTAAAAGTTCCACCATCCGGGAACTGCTGAAGCTGACGCAGAGGCCGGAGGTGATTTCCTTCGCCGGCGGCCTGCCCGCTCCCGACGTATTCCCGGTGGAGCGCTTCCAGAACGCCTGCCAGCGCGTGCTCGAGACCAAAGGCGCGATGGCGCTGCAGTACAGCGCGTCCGAAGGCTACACCCCGCTGCGCGAGTACATTGCCCGGAGAATGGCACGCTACGGCATTATCGCCGGCGTGGATAACGTGCTCATTACCAGCGGCTCGCAGCAGGCGCTCGACCTGATCGGCAAACTGCTGATTAATCGCGGCGACCGCATCCTGGTGGAAGCGCCTACTTACCTCGGAGCCCTGCAAGCCTTCAACGTCTACGGCGCAGAGTACGTCACCATTCCCATTGACCAGGACGGCCTGCGCACCGAACACCTCGAAGAGGCCCTGCGCTCCGGCCCCAAATTCATGTACATCCTGCCCAACTTCCAGAATCCGGGCGGGGTCACATTGTGCGAGCCGCGGCGCCACGAACTGGTGCTGCTGGCGGACAGATACGGCATTCCCGTCATTGAGGATGACCCCTATGGCCAGCTGCGCTTTGAAGGCGAGCACCTTCCGCCCCTGCTGGTGCTGGACCGTGAGAACCTGCGCCGCGATGACGGCAAGCTGGGCAACGTAATCTACCTGAGCACCTTCTCCAAGACGCTGGCGCCCGGCATCCGCCTGGGCTGGATCGTCGCCCCGCCGGATGTAATCACCAAGCTGGTGCAGCTTAAACAGGGCGCGGACCTGCACAGCAGCACCTTCGACCAGATGGTGGCGTACGAGGTGGTGCACGACGGCTTCCTCGACGAGCACGTGAAAAAGATTCGCGCCGTCTATCGCGAGCGCCGCGACGTTATGCTGGCCGCGCTGGAGGAATATTTTCCGCCTGAGGTAACCTGGACCCATCCCCACGGCGGGTTGTTCCTGTGGGTTACTTTGCCCGAAGGCATGGATATGCAGCACCTGTTCCAGGCGGCAGTGCGGGAAAACGTGGCCTTTGTTCCCGGGGACTGCTTCTATGCCAGCGGCGACGAAGGCAACCGCCACATGCGCCTGAATTTCTCCCACTCCACGCCGCAGCAGATCCGGGAAGGCGTTCGCCGACTGGGCCTGGCGGTGGCGCGGGAGTTGGCGGCGCACCACCCGGGAGTGCTGGCCGAAATTGAGCCCTAGAGGGAAGCGCTCAGCCTTCAGCCCGTGAAGGTGATGGCTGCTCTGCCTGGCTTTCCTGAAGCCCACAGCTTTGTGATATGGCTTAGCCGCTGAGGTCTGCCGGCCACAGCGCCCTTCAAAGTTCTGTTGTATAAACAACTTCATTCAGCAACAGACCTGGGGAGGAATGATGGGTGACTTTCCACGCCGTAAGTTTCTGCGGGATGCCGTTTTGGCGCTGCCCGCGGCGGCCATCGGCGGCGCCGCGCCGGCCGAATTGCATGCGGCCCCGGAGGCCGAGCGCAAAAAGCTCAAGGTAATCGTGGCCGGCGGACATCCGGGCGACCCGGAATACGGTTGCGGCGGGACGGTCGCCCGCTATACCGGGCAAGGGCACGCCGTGACGTTGCTATATCTGAATCGCGGCGAGGGCGGCATAGCCGGCAAGTCTCCCCAGGAAGCCGCGAGCATCCGCACGGCGGAGGCAAACAAGGCCTGCCAAATGCTCGGAGCAACTCCGCTATTTGCCGACCAGATTGACGGCCAGGCCATCGTGGACAAAGCTCACTATGACAGCTTTGCCCGCATCATCGAAGGCGAGAAGCCGGACGTGTTGTTCACCCAGTGGCCCATTGACGGCCATCCCGACCATCGCGCCACCTCCATGCTGTGCTACGAAGCCTGGCTGCGCGCGGGCAAGAGTTTTGTTCTGTATTACTACGAAGTTTCTGACGGCGAGGACACGCTGATGTTTTCGCCTACCGAGTACGTGGACATCACCAGCGGGGAAGAGCGCAAGCGCGCCGCCTGCTACGCCCATGCCAGCCAGAGCCCGGCTCATTTCTATGCTCTGCAGGACCAGGTGGCCCGCTTCCGCGGCGTGGAAAGCGGAGTGGAAAGGGCGGAAGGGTTTGCGCGCCACATTCAGAGTCCAGGAGGGCTGTTGACGTAGCCGCAGGCCGCCAGCTTCCGACCGCTGGCTCCTGGCTGTTGGCATCTGGCTCCGGTGCGTGTCGCGTCGCACCGTTTTTTGTGGCGCGGGCGCACCCGCCCGCGACTTGTGCCGCAAACGGAAGCAGTTAACCTGCGGGTTTTCAGTTTGAGGCTCTCTGCGTGCCATGAAGACTGCAGATAGACGCGCGAAATGCTTCGGCGCTGAAGCGCCTCAGCATGACGCGGCCGAGCTACGCGCCGGCGCTTGCTCCCATGGCCTTGGCTCCGCCGGAGAGCGCTGCCTGGGCTTCCTTGATGCCGGCCTGGATGTTGACCTCCAGGTCGAGGTGGGGCACAGGCGAAGCCGCTGCCGCCTGGAACAACCGCAGAGCGTCCTGGGGCCGGCTGAGCCGCTTGAGGCACAGGCGCGCTGCCGCCAACTGGGCCATCACTCCGGCGCGATCAGAAGAATAATTCTCGGCGAGGCTCAAATACTCGCTCAGCGCGCGCTCGAAATTCTGTTGTCCTTCCAGGGCGCGGCCCAGCTCCAGCCAGGTGTTCGCCGGCAACTGGGTGCCGCCGGCGTTGAGAAATTCTTCATAATCCTGCCAGGCCGCTTCCGGCTCGCGCAGCTTCAGGTGCAGAGCACAGAGCTGGGCCGTGGCCTGCTGGAAGGCGGCGTTGTCGTTCTTTTTCCGGTACACATCGCACAGCAGGATGGCGGCATCCACCGAGGCGGGCTGCGCCGCCAGGTGTTGTTTCAGGAGGTCGCCGGCGGTCTCAAACTGACCCTGCTCGATCAGTTCGTGGGCCTGGTCAATCTGCGGGTCCGCCGTCCAGCTTACCTTGGATTCAACCGCCTGGTTTGCCTTTTGTTCCAGCCCTGAGTAGCGCAACGCTACCGCCGCTACCGCACCGAAAGCGAAGCCGCCCACGTGCGCCCAGTGGGCTACGCCGCTGGCGCCGCCGAATGCCGCGCCGTAGAACACTTCCAGCAGCAGCCACAAAGGCAAAAGGGTGTAAGCAGGCGCGTTGAAGCGGATAATGCGAAAGGCGAACAGCCACGCCATACGGATTTTCATCTTGGGGAAGCGCACCAGGAAGGCGCCCATCAGTGCTGCTACCGCCCCGGAGGCGCCCAGCGTGGGCACCAGGCTGCCGGGATTGGTCCAAGCATGAAATTGCAGCGCCGCGGCCCCGGCCACAAGATAGAACGCGGTATAAAGCGGACGACCCCAAACGTCTTCCAGCACAAATCCAGCCAGCCACAAAAACCACATGTTGCCGATCAGGTGGAGCCAGCCGCCATGCAGAAAGTTGGCGGTGAGATAAGTGATGGCCCGGGGGTGCGCGGGAACGAAGGCATACTGCTGGGTCAGCGAGGCGGCGGATTCCGCAGTGTACTCGTTGGCCAGCGAATCCATTTCCTCCTGCAGGACCTCGGGGTCCTGCTGCAGCCGCATCTTGGCGTCCCAGGGGTCCACCACCTCGTGGCTGGGATTCTGGATTTTCTTCCAGGTGGAGGGATGGTCCTTTTGGAAACTGGCGACCAGTTGCTGCGCCTCAGGGGTGAGCTTCAGTTCCGGGTGTGCGGCGGCCAGCAGCAGAATGTGCGCCCTGGCCTTGCCCAGTTGCGGAGCTTGTTCCTCAATGGTGGAGTAGGTGCCGAGAAAAACCAGCACGTTGATGGCAATCAGCGCCAGGGTAATGACTGGCAGGCGCCGCGCCGACATGTTTTCATGTTTGATGGGGAGAAGCATACGAATCCCCTTCTAATTTCCTGATCGCGATAGGGCCAAAAATTGCGCAAGCTTAGCCTGGATTGGCCGCGGGGGCCAGATAACCGGTTAGCAGAAAGCAATCTTTAGTAACGTTTAGTCTGGTGGGCTCACCGGTCACTCCATTGGTCGCCTGGATGGCTTCCGAATTGCCCCTGACACAACCGGAATCCGGACCACCCTCCTGTGTCATGGTCGCTATCGTCCTGTTCGCAGAAGTTACAATTCTGCGCCGGGGGACTGTTCAAAGAATAAGATCGTGTCGCGGGGTGACCCGGTCGTTTCCGCACTCCTTGTCCATGGCCGCCTTCATCCCGAACGGGACAAGGCCCGAAAATCGAAACAGAGCCTTCAGACGAACGGCATGAACATGCCAGATGCAGTTCTGGAAACGCTCCGCGGCGAGGTGGTGGATATTGTCGTGGGAGCGATCTTCTTGTCCATTGGAGCGACCGCCTGCGCGATGGCAGCGATCCGCTGGCGCAGGAGCGTCAGCATCCTCGCGTGGTGGGGAGTCTTTAGCGCGCTCTACGGCCTGCAAAAACTGATTCACACACCGATCGTTTTGACGGTTCTGCCGCACTCCCTCAACTCTATCGTGCCTTATGTAAATACGGCAGTCATGTACCTGCTTCTGGTTTCCGCATTGTTCGCGTGGCGCGAAATGACTTTGGGGAAATTGAGGCTCATCATCCAGCTGGACATCCTCGTCGGGTTGGCCATTGCCCTGCTGGGCATGGGCACCTTTGTCCTCGGTGGCCCAGCCAACAAATGGATGTTTTACAACAATCTGCTCGCAGTTCTTGCCATGCCTGTCCTGCTGGCTGCCGTGCTGGTTCCACAATTCTCCAGGTTCCTGGTAGTACCCAATCACCGCGTTCTGAGCGCTGCCACGCTCATTTTTGCGTTGGAGGTGCTGTACACCAACTTGGGGACCGTGCTGCGCTACCGTCCGCTGCCCTTGGTGGACTCGTTGGGCTTTGCCATCCTTCTGTTTTCGCTGGGATACGTGGCTCTGGAGATCGTGTTCACCAGCGAGCGCCGCCTGCTCTCCATCGAGACGGAACTGGAGATGGCGCGACAGATACAGTCTTCAATTCTTCCCGCGAAGGTTCCCCAGCTTGAGAACCTCGGCATCGCCGCTTCTTACCATCCCATGACCGCCGTGGCCGGGGATTTCTACCAATTTGTCCGCTCAGACAATCACCATCTGGGCATCCTTGTGGCAGACGTCTCCGGACATGGCATTCCGGCGGCGCTCATTTCTTCGATGATCAAAGTGGCCGTGCAGTCCGTCGCCATCCATGCCGATGATCCGGCGCAGGTGCTTGCTGGCTTGAATCGCATCCTGTCGAGTGAGGCGCACGGCCAGTTTGCCTCTGCGGCCTATGTTTGGATCGACACAGAGAAGCGCAACGCGCTCTACTCGGCTGCTGGACATCCGCCGCTACTATGCTGGCGGAATGCGCGGAGTGAAATGCAGCGCATCGAAAGCAATGGGCTGTTGTTCGGAGTCGAACCTGACTCTGAGTACCCGGTGCGCAGCGTGCCGCTGGAACCATCCGATCGTTTCCTGCTCTACACTGACGGCGTGACCGAAACCGAGAACGCCGCGGGGGAAGCGTTTGGCGACCAGCAACTGGAACGGGTGGTACGCAACAATCGGTCGCAGCCCGCCTCCGAGCTGTCGCGTCAAGTGCTCTCCGAACTCCACAGGTGGCGGCCTGCCGCGGTGAACCAGCAGGATGACATTACACTTATCGTCGTTGATATTCTTTAGCCGCCCTGGCACTCCCGCCGCGGGTTTCCCGATCCTATTTCAGAACGGTTTGGGAGATGCCAGGCGTTTGGAACCCGTCCTCATTCTTCGCGCAGAGTCTTCACCGGTTCCACCCGGGTGGCGCGGTAGGCAGGAATAATGCTGGCCGCCAGGGCCACCGTGGCCAGCAGCGCTGAAACCGCAGCGAAG
>DATGGJ010000229.1:0-7296 GCA_035308585.1 Terriglobales bacterium | reverse complement strand
GCCCTGTGGCTGAACCTGCGGGACGTCTACTGGGAGCGGGAAGGTCGCGCCAGCATTCACGCCGTCATCTTTTTCGGCGGGCTGCTCTCGGTCGGCATTTGGGGCGGGCCCTTCCTTCGCGCCCTCACCCGAGACGCGGTGCGCCTTCTGCGCGGGCGGGCGCGCGAAGTGGCCGCAGGACGGTGAGCTTCAACTCGCACCGCCAGCTACTAACTGCCAGCTGCCAACTACTGGCTCAATGCGGATCGCTGGAGCCATCGCCCACCCCGCCCTTGGGCAGAGGTCCCTGGCCCTGCTGGTCTTCTCCCGGGCGGCGCAGCGTGGGTGCCCCCGGAGTCCGGGCCCCGGGTTCCTGCTGCGGCTGTTGCTCGGCCACGGTGGGCTTCTTGACGTCCACTTGCCTGGTTGTGTCCACCACCTTGGTGCCGTCCACCTTCATGGTTTCCACCCGCACTACTTCGTCGCCCACAAAGCGCACAAACTCCACTTCCTGCGGCGGCTGTCCGTAAATCCATTCCTCGTACGCGACATTGCCGTCGCGCTCGCGGGTTTTTTGCGGCGGACGCCCCTTGGCGTAGGTCACCATTTCCTGATTCATGCCCACCAGAACCTTGTGGTCCTTGATGGCATCGCGCACCTTGGGAGGCAGGGTCGCCATATAGGCTTCGGCGGCGGTGTGAGCCGAAAAATCCAGCACCGGCGTCAGCATCTGCTTGACTTGCTGCGGTGTAAGCGAGGGAATGTGGCCATCAAACGTCAAGTCCACATAGGAGCCGCGCGGGTTTGTATTGGGGTTGGAGGGTGAAATCGGGGTCATGCCGCCCATGCCCCCCACCTCAATGTGCTGGTACCACTTCTGCTTCCTGACCGGGCCGCCATTGATCTCAAAGCGGATAGAGTCTTTCCTGATGGCTACGTTGGTAATCTGCGTGCGGTCGCCGGGCTTGACGGCGGGACCCCAATCCGCCAGCATCTGGCGCATTTCTTCGGGCGTGGGCGAAACCACCTTGCCCTCTTTCAGCACCAGCCCCTTTTTACCCATGGGAAACAGCACCCGCGCGAAGCACAATTCGGCGCTCAGTCCACGAATGATTTCCAGGCGCTCTTCCTTGGTGAGGTGCTGCGAAGACTGGGGAGTCGGCGGCTTACTCTTGGCCCAGACGTTTGCCAGCAGGAGGGGCACAATAAGCAGCAGAGCCGCGATACGCCGGGCAACCATGAAGAACCACTCCCCAATCCGTCTGATGCGATTATAGACCCGGAGATGGCCCGGAGGAGCGCCAAACCTAGGGCCTGCGGATACAGGAAACGGTGAGCCCTTCGCGGGCGACGTGGAACGGCAGCACCCGGCCCCCGCTGGCAGTTAGAGCTTCTGTCACCTGTTCTTTCGCCCCTTTTTCCACATAAAAGACCACACAACCGCCTCCGCCCGCGCCACATACCTTGGCGGCGATTCCACCCTTGCGTAGGGCCGCCGCAATCAGCTTTTCGATCAGGGGCGTGGAAATGCCCGGGGCATTGGTGCGCCGCAGCTTCCACTCCTCCGCCAGCAGCCGCCCCACTTCCCCCCAGTCCGGACGGGCCAGCGCCGCGCGCATGGCGCAGGCGATCTCGGTGATGCGGGCGAAGTTGCGGAACACCTTGCGTTCGCCATCAATGTGCGATTTGAAGACTTCCCAATTGTTGATGCCGGACTGCCGCGGCGCTCCTGTGTAAGCCAGGACAAAACGGGATTCGATCTCTTCCGGGGGCACGGGAAGAGCGCAGCGGTGAATGCCGTCGGGCGCCAGTTCAATGGCGCTCACGCCACCATATAGGGCGGGATAGTAATCCTGGCATCCGGTGGGAACATTGATAAGCTGCGCTTCCACGTTCTGCGCCAGCACTCGCATGTCTTCGCGCGACAGCTTGCGCCCGGTGAAGCGGGCGAGGGCGGCGGTGGTGGCGATCATCAGCGCCGAGGAACCGGCAATGCCCGCGCCGGCCGGCGATTCCGAGTTGGTCTCGATGGCCAGGCCTCCCTCCGGCTGGAAGAAGCTCACCAGCCGCGCTGCCAGCGGGTGGCGGTACTTCCGGGCACAGCACAACTGGTCGAGGCTGGAAAAGCGTTCCTCCCGCCTCCCATCCAAAGAGCGCAGATGAATCTCTTTGCCGCGCAGGGGAGTTATGCGGCAGGTGGTCAGAATGCTGACCGCAAAGTTCACAGTGACCGCGCCGGGGTGGAACAGATACAGGGGCCACAGGTCCATGGTGCTGCCCGCCAGGTCGGCGCGGCAGGGCGCCTGCGCCACAATGCCGGCTAACTCACGCTTGCGGTCCGCCACTTTCGCTTTCACCGTTACGTCCTTGGCCAATCCCACCGCTGTGTTCGGCACCATGCAACCTCACGTCGGGAATTGAGCAGCCGGCTGCCGGCCGGACTGCGTGCTTTCAAGTTATTGAACATCGGCGGCGGCCGCCAGTACCTCTTGCACTACCGCGTCCACATCCGCATCGTCGGTGCGATGGTTCACGAAACAGGCGCGCAGCGCGAACTTGCCGCGAATGGAGGCATTGGAAATGTACACCCGGCCGCGCTCGATTACCCGCCTCAGAGTCGCCCGGTTCAGGCGGTCCAGTTCGCCCTCATCCCCAGCCTGGCCGCGATAGCGGAAGCACACGGCGCTGAGCTCCACCGGAGCCAGGCGCTCGAGATGCTGGTCGGCGTCAACGGCGGCGGCCAGCCGCTGCGCATGGCGCAGGTCTTCGGTTATGGCTTGGCGAAATGCGCCCAGGCCGTGATAGCGCAGCGAGAGCCACAGCTTCAGCGCGCGAAAACGACGGGAGAGTTCGATGGACTCCTCAAAAAACGAAAACGCCTCCACCGGGTCCTGACTCAAAGCCCGCGTGTATTCACCAGTGTAGGCGAAGGCAGCGCGCGCCACCTGGGGATCGCGAAAGAGCAGGCAGCCGCAGTCCAGCGGCTGGTAGAGCCACTTGTGAGGATCAAGCGAGAGCGAATCCGCCTGGTTCAGGCCGTCAAATTTCTCCGGCTCCGCCAGGGCAGCGAGCGCTCCGTAAGCCCCATCCACGTGCAGCCACAACCCGTGGCCGCGGGCAATTTCCCCGATTTGCGGCAGCGGGTCAATGGCCCCGGTATTCACCGTTCCCGCGGTGGCCACAATGGCAACCATTCGCTTTCCTGCCCGGCGGTCCTCGTGAATCGCGCGCTCCAGTCCCAGCGGCGACATACGAAAGTTCTGGTCGCTGGCAATGAGCCGCAGATTATCCCGTCCCAGGCCCAACAGGGCCAGCGCCTTGGGAATGGACATGTGCGCTTCGTCGGAGGCATACACCACGCCGGGCTGGCTGCCGTGCTCGTTGGCCGGTATCTTGGCTTCGCGTGCCATGGCCAGGCCCATCAGATTGGCAGCGGAGCCGCCCCCCGTCAGGCTGCCGGTGTAACCGGCGCAACCAATGGCCTGCGCCAGCCACTCCACCACCGTGCGCTCAATGGTTACCGCGGCGGGTGAGGAGCGCCAGGCTGTCAGGTTCTGGTTGAGCACGCTGGCCAGCAGGTCGGCGGCCGCGGCCACGGGCTCGCCCGAACCCAGCACGTAGCCGAAAAAGCGCGAGGTGGGCGGGCGGGAGTGTCGGATCACGTCAGGAAGAAGGTCGAGAGCGGATGCCCCCAATCCCGTTTCCGGCAGCGCGCTGTGAAACAGGCGCTCCGTCTCCCCGCCCGAAGTTTTGGGAAAGGCCGCCAGCGCATGCGCCTCCGCAACCAGCTCCGACGCCAGCTCCACCATGCGCACCGCCACGCGGCGGAATTCGTCCGGCGTTATTTCCAGGCGGCTCATGGGGAAAGGACATTGTACGACCGAGGCGGGATCTCTCCGGTTGTTAATCGTCGGTGGTTTGCCTCAGCCGCCGCCCAAGCATGATTAACGCGTCATCCTGGGGCCCTTCAGGGCCGAAGGACCTCGCGTGTGCTATCAAGGGACTCCCGCTGAATTTCAGCTGTCGCGACCAGACAGCCGGGTCGCTGAAGTGTGAAGGCAAAGGGTTGGCAGCCGATGGCCGGCAGCCTCTTACGGCTGGATGAGCGCTTGGGAAGGCGGTTGCAAGCCAGGCGTTTGCCCGGCGGGCCGGAGAATGAGCACCAGCGAGCGGCCTTCGTGACCGCTGGGCATCAGCAGCAGCTTGCGCTCGGGATCAAAGACAATGCCGTGACTACGCACGGTGAGGGTCAACTGGTCTTGGGATGCGAACTGGCCGGCGCCGGCGCGGATCACATCCACTTCGTTGCTGGCTGCGGCATAGAGTGTGCCGCTGCCGGTGTCCAGCCATAAGCTGTCCACGCCCATGGGCGCGGCCACTCGGCCCACTTCCTGTCCGCTGTCGGCGTCGAGAGCGACTACGGCGTAGCGCACCGCCACGTACAGCCGCCGGGCTTGCCCATCCAGCGCCAGCGCCGAGGGCTGCGACGCCACCAGCGGGTAGCGGCGCACCACCTTCAATCCGGGATCAAGCACGGCCACCTGCGCCTGGTCTTCGAGGGTGGCATAGATGACATTACGCGCCGCATCGTACACCAGCGCGTCCACATGACCCAGCGGCACCGTAGCAGCCGGCTTCACTCTCAGCAAATCAATCGCGGAAACCGACTGCCCCTCGGAATTGCCCACGTACAGAGTCCGGCCATCGGGAGAGAGCGCCAGCGGGCCCGGCTGCGCCTGCACCGGGATAGTGTTCTCCAGCTTCCAGGTTTTCGTGGAAATCACCGCGATGCTGTTGCCGCCGGCATCAGCAACGTAGAGCTTGCCGCCTCTTTCGTCCACCGCTATGCCGCGCGGCTTATCAATCTTGATCTGCGCGTCCACGCGCCGCATCTTGACGTTGAAAACATCCACCGTGCTGTCGCCGGAGTGGGCGATGATCAGCCGGCCATCCACAAAGCCCACCGCCTGGAATCCCGGATTGCCCGGGATGTACACCATGGCCACTTGCCGAAGACTGGAGGTCTTGCCGAAGGCCGCGCCGTTCGCGAAAGGCTCCGCAAGCATAACCAGGGCGGCAATCAGCACCCAATATTTGCCAAAACGCATAGGAATCCCGCAGCAGCGCCGGGCTGCTTCTCGGGTATGGGATGCGGCGGGAAGGTGTTCTGCTGCCTGGTAGCTGATCAGCTATCTGAACTGACTCGCTCGCCGACCGACACAAGGCTGGAGTCTGAGGGGCTTTCAGCCGCGAAGCATCGCGCGTGCAGTGCCAGTTCTGTCAATCAGCCAGGGATTCAGGCAACTGGAGGGCTACCCCAGGTTTAGCGCCCGCTTGAACGAGCCGCGGTCATTCATGATTTTTTGCTGCAGCAGGGTAATAGCGTAGATGAGCTGCTCCGGGCGCGGTGGGCAGCCGGGCACGTACACGTCCACCGGAATCACCTGGTTGACGCCCTGCACCAGCGCGTAGTTATTAAACACGCCGCCGGAGGTGGCGCAGGCGCCCATGGAGATGACCCATTTGGGTTCGGGCATCTGCTCCCAGAGCTGGCGGATGACCGGCGCCATTTTCTGCGATACGCGGCCGGCAATGATCATCAGGTCCGACTGCCGGGGCGAGGGACGAAACACCTCGGCGCCAAAGCGGGCAATATCGAAGCGCGAGGCCCCCATGGCCATCATTTCAATGGCGCAACAAGCCAGGCCAAAAGTCATTGGCCAGATGGAGTTCTTGCGCACCCAGTTGACCGCGTGGTCCAGGGTGGTCAGGATCAGCCCCTCGGGCTGGACCTCGCCGAAGGCCACTTCGCGCATCTTTGCGTTGTCGTGTTCACTGCCTACCAGGTTTTCAAAACGCTGCTCGCTCATGTCATTTCTATTATAGGAGATTACGGCGAAGCACGCAGTTGCTGGCAGGTGGTCATCGCGGTCGGCCTTCGGCCATTGCAGCCTCGATCCATGCCGGCCAAGCGCTGAGAGCTAATGACCAACGACCAACTACCAGCTACGGTCTTAAAACTATTTTCCCGAACATCTCGCTTTTCTCCATGCGCTCGTGGGCGGCGCGCGCGTCCTTTAAGGGGAAAGTGGAATCCACCACCGGCTTGAGCTTGCCGCTGAACACGTGCGGCAGCACTTCATGCAGTTCGCCCATGGTGCCCATGTAGGAACCCAGGATTGACAGTTGCCGGGAATAAACGAAGCGCAGATCAATGCCGACGTCGGGACCAGTGGTGGCGCCGCAAGTGACCAGCGTGCCCGCCGGCTTCAGACACTTCAGGCTATCCTGCCATGTCGCTTTGCCCACGTGCTCCACCACAATGTCCACCCCTTCGCTTCCGGTAATGCGCTTCACTTCGTCGGAAATTTTCTGCTTGTAGTGGTCAATCACGTGGTCGGCGCCCAGAGCCCGCGCCCGCTCCAGCTTCTTTTCGCTCCCGGCGGTGGCGATCACCGTGGTGTTGAACAGCTTGGCAATCTGAATGGCGGCAATGCCCACGCCCGAATTGCCGCCCAGCACCAGCACGGTCATCCCCGGCCGAATGGCGGCCCGTCCCGTCAACATGTGCCAGGCGGTCAGGAATACCAGCGGCACGCTGGCGGCCTGCTCGAAGCTCAGGCTGTCGGGAATGGGAATCACGTTGACCTGCTGCACCGCAATCAGCTCGCAGTCGCCGCCGTCGTTGGCGTTGCCCAGCACGCTGAACTGTGGACACTGGTTCTGCAGGCCGCGCGTGCACTTCGCGCAATGATTGCAAAAAGTCATGGGCGTGAGCAGCACGCGCTGTCCTGCCTTCAGCCCGGCGATGTACTCGCCCACCTCCACAATCTCGCCGGCCACGTCGCTGCCGGGAATGTGCGGCAGCGGCGACTTGGTCACCCCCATGCGCACCCAAATATCCAGGTGGTTCATGGCGCAGGCCTTCACCCGCACCAGCACCTGGTCCTTGCGCGGCCTGGGATCGGGCACTTCTTCGTATTTCAGAACTTCCGGACCGCCATATTGATGAAAACGCACGGCCTGCATGAGCAAGTTCCTCCTGTCCGCGGAAACCAATCAAGCTAACACAGGCGGGAGTCGGGAGTCAGCGATGGGTAGCTGGTAGTTAGTAGTTGGTAGCTGGCGTCGTCCTTCGGGCACGACGGCTGCAAGATCAGAGGCCAAGGGCCAACAGCCACCCTCGCCAGTCGCACACAGCTTCCGACTCCAACTACTAACTACCAGCTACCAACTACCCACCCGTAATTTGACTTGCCGCCCTGCGGCATCCAATAATCAGGGCCGCAGATGGACATTTACGAGGAGATCGTCAAG
>DATGGJ010000228.1:0-5678 GCA_035308585.1 Terriglobales bacterium | reverse complement strand
GCCATGTATGACGTTATCTCCGGGCCGGCCGGCGCGCGTAACTG
Organism: Terriglobales bacterium; assembly: GCA_035308585.1. GTDB lineage: Bacteria > Acidobacteriota > Terriglobia > Terriglobales > Acidobacteriaceae > JAICWP01. Next base: position 5,634 of record DATGGJ010000228.1, on the reverse strand, counting down.
GGAACGCTTCCACTCCCTGTTTCTTCCCCAGGCCACGCTGGCTACGGTGATGCATAAGAGCGGACAGACTCTGCACAAGGTCATGACTCCTGACGATTATGTCCGCGGCGCAGGTGCATACTTTCAGCAGCATGCATTTTACGAATCGGAGATTGCCCGCCGTACCGAGCAATTCGGCAATATCGCCCACGTCTTTACCACCTACGCTTCCCGCCATGATCCCAAGGGCGAGCCCTTCGAGCGCGGCATCAATAGCGTCGAATTGCTGAACGATGGAACGCGCTGGTGGATTCTCACCATCTCCTGGGATAGCGAGCGGCCCGACAATCCCATCCCCGCACCGTATCTGAAGACGGTACCCAAATAGCCTCCCCAGCACAGGCACGGAACCCAGAGAAACCGGTGATTGACGTGGTTGAATGCAGATTGAGCAGTTGAAAACCTCCCAAAACCATCCCAAGTCGCCTGGTAATCCAAGCAGAAAAACGGGCTTGGCTGGCGCTTTTCGCTCTACAACTTAATTGTCCGCGCCGCGCGCCATTCACCAAGATTTAATAATCTCGTAACACTTTCGCAATAATGCCACCCTATCTTGGTGATGTTCAAACGCTCGTTGACCTTTCCCACGTTCAGTAACGGTATGCCAGCGCCTCGACCAACCGCGCCCAATGAGCCTGGTAACGCATTGGTGTACGTGGTTGAGGACGACGGGGATATTGCCCGCCTGGTGCAGCATCAACTGCAACTGAATAGTTATCGTGCCCGGCTGTTTACCAGCGCAGCTTCCGTTCTGCGGGAGGCGGCCCGTGAGTGGCCACGCCTTTTTGTGCTCGACATCATGCTGCCTGGGATGGACGGTCTGGAATTGTGCAGGCAGATTCGCCGTCATCCCCTGCTGGCCGAAACCCCCGTCATCTTCATGACCGCCAGGACCGCGGAAGGCGATCGCGTGCGCGGCTTGGACCTGGGGGCGGACGATTATATTTCCAAGCCCTTCAGCCCGCGCGAACTGATGGCGCGAGTGCGCGCGGTGCTGCGCCGCACTCAGCCTCCGGCTTCGGCTTCCGTGCTGAAGATCGGGGAGGTGGAAATTGACGCCCAAGCCATGACCTTGCTGGTCCGCAATCAGCCGATGCCCATCACCACGCGCGAATTTCGCCTTCTGCACTTCATGGCGCGCAATGCCGGACGGGTCTTTTCCCGCGATCAGTTGTTGGACGCGGTCTGGAGCGACAGCAGTTTCGTTACACCACGTTCCATTGACGTGTACATTCGCCGCTTACGGGAAAAAATCGAGCCCGAACCCGACCATCCCCGCTACCTTAAAACGGTTCACGGCGCAGGCTATCGCTTTGAGCTTCCCAAGCCGCCCGCCGGCGACTCTTAAACGCCCCCTTTTACCGATACCCATGTAAATCCCTGTATCTAAACGCTATGTCATAGTTCTACATCCGCAAACAAAAATTCAAACCAGAGACTACTCAGATTCAGAACGCCAGGTGGTGGACAGACAACCTTTGGTGTTGTTTTTGTCAACAAATGTGACATGCCTGGATCGCGCCCGTCCGGCTGCGGCAATCAGCCCAGTGACAGCACTGAGGAGTCATGAAAGAACAGAAAGAGTTGTTTGTCCTGGTAGTAGCAGCCGACCGTGTGATAGCCGCGACCCTGGCCACGGTCCTCCGTAGCGATGGCTATATGGTCGCAACTACGGCATCAGGTGCCACGGCGTCGCGGATAGCGGGACGCATGATTATCGATGCGGCCGTGATTGATCTGGCCACCGATATTCCCATGGGCCTGGAGATCGCAGTCACCCTGCAGAACCGGTACCCGGACTGCCGTCTCGTGCTGGTCTGCTCACCGTCGCAGAAGGATGAAGCCGTGATGCGGGCTGAAGAATCGGGTTTGGACTGTGAACTCATCCTACGGCCGCTTAGCCGGGCAGAACTGCTGGCCCAACTGGCAACTGCTCCCGGAGTTGAGTTCAATCCGCAGACTGCGGCAAAACAACTGCTAGTAGCCTGATTCTTTCGCTCGGCCGGGTGGCCCCGGCCGGTGTGGGCCTGTGTGCGCTAAACCGTGAAAGGCCGCAAGCGCAGCCGCGTCATTCTCATCCAAGCTGGCGTTCACCTCCCCTCCCGGGCTAACGCGCAAGTTAAACCTCCTGTCCTTCAGCCTTCCCCCGCGGAGCGGGAGGAGACCCTGTTCCTGCAAAAGTTCCTGAGCCTGGCGGACGTCGCCTTGGAAGCATGGTCGAAACCAGACCGTAAGAAACTTGCCTGAGTGGCAGCTCTGCACCCATTGAAAAGGCCCGGAACAGACACGGCATTACCACATGGGAGTGTCCCGGAATCCGCGGTGCAGCAAGTCTGGAATGTCAGGAGGTGCAGGCGGCGGAACTGGTCCGCCGCCCTCGTAATTACCGGTTAGACCGCCTTACTTGTTAGCCGAGGCCGACTGCTCTGCCTGGTTTACCGCACTGAGGAAGGCTTGCGCCGATGCGGGTGGGGGCGCCTGGCCTTTAAGGATGTTCTGGAACGGCACCTCATGTCCGTACAGCTCCTTAGTCATCTTCTTATCCTGGGTGATAGCCGAGCCGCTCACATTCACTCCGGCAAAGGCGCCCTTGGAGCGTGCGTAAGTGAGAATGGCGGCCTTCCAGCCGGCATTGGCCGATCCCGAACGGCCCACTGGTCCCGCGGCAACATCAGCTCCCGCTCCTACCTTGAAGTGCCCTGACATGAGCTGATCCATGCCTTGCTGATTCATAACCATCATCACCAGGTCGCTGCTTTGGCCGCCAATCTGCCAGCCGATGCTGCCGCCTGAAATATCAAAGGGCGCCGGAGCGCTCCATCCCGAGCTGGTGCGGCAGGTGGCCAGGCCGCTGCCATGCTCGCCGCCCACCATGAAGGCGCCCTTGATCATGTGTGGGATTACGGCGATGCACTTGGCCCCGGCGAGCACGGAATCAGGAATGCCGGCTTTTCCGGTGGTCATCTGCTGGATGATCTCGGCTCCCTGGTTGAGCTTGGTTGTTGCGGCGTTGTTGTCCTGCGCCCAGCCCAGAGATGCCATCAGGGCCAGAACGCACAATAGCGATGCTGTTTTCATGGTTTACACTCCTCCCTGCTCTGTTGGAACCCGGATGACAGCCCATGGGTTGACTGAACTGCCGGGGCCCCGAGTTGCCGCTGCGCAGAGTACAATCCCACCCAATCATCTGTCTTATGTGGGGCTTAGGAGAAAAGGGCCAACCCCTGCGGTCGGCGGCTGCGGCCCGGCTCTGCACATCGAGAGTCTTGGAGGGAATGCTGAATGGCTTCACCCCTGCTGGGCGAGTTCATGGGCACTATGGTTTTGATTCTTCTGGGCGATGGCGTCGTCGCCAACGTGCTGCTCAAGCGCACCAAGGCGGAAGGCGCCGGCTGGATGGTAATCACCAGTGGCTGGGCCTTCGCCGTTATGGCCGGCATTTTCACCGCCGTGGCCTGCGGCAGCCGCGACGCGCACATCAATCCTGCTGTCACCCTGGGCTTTGCCGTCAGCTCGGGCTCCTTCGCCAAAGTTCTTCCCTACGCCGTGGCCCAATTGCTGGGCGCGTTTGCCGGCGCGACTCTGGTGTGGCTCTATTTTTTGCCGCACTGGGGAGAGACCCCCGACCCCGGCGCCAAGCTGGCCTGCTTCTGCACCGCGCCTGCTATTCGCAACTTCCCGTCCAACTTGCTCTGCGAAGTGATTGGGACCTTTCTGCTGGTGCTGGTGGTGGGCGCCATGTTTTCCAAGTCCGTGAATGCGGTCGGCCCGGTCGGAGGGTTAGGTCCTTATCTCGTGGCCAGCCTGGTGTGGGGCATAGGGCTGTCGCTGGGTGGCACCACCGGCTACGCCATTAATCCCGCCCGCGACCTGGGGCCGCGCATCGCCCACGCGCTCTGGCCGATAGCGCGCAAAGGCCATTCCGATTGGGGCTACGCCCTGGTGCCCGTGGTGGGCCCGCTCCTGGGCGGCATCCTGGCCGGGCTGCTCATGCGCTATCTGCAATTTTAGGTTTAGGAACCCCGAGAAACACTGTCGCGGGTGCCCAGGAGCGACGGGAATAGGGCTGAAAAATGTGACTTTTCTGGCTTTCAGGAATCTGATGATTGGAAGGATGTGCTTATGATGACCCGTGCCGGCCGCTTCACCTCGGTAATTGTATTCTCGTTCGTGCTGGTCGTGACTCTTGTGATCGCCACAAAGCATGCGCCGGCGGTTAGGGGAGGCGGCGCGGATTTTCCGAATCCGAAACTCGACACTGCCTTGGCCCACGCCAGAGGGCAGCAGACCGCGGTGCTGGCTGGCGGCTGCTTTTGGGGCGTGCAGGCGGTCTTCCAGCATGTGCGCGGCGTAATGAGCGCGACTTCCGGGTACTCAGGCGGGTCCTCGGCAGCAGCCGAGTACGAAGTGGTCAGCACCGGCATTACCGGTCATGCCGAGTCGGTCAAAATTGTTTACGATCCTTCGCAGATAACCTACGGCCAGCTTCTCAAAGTCTTTTTTTCCGTTGCGCATGATCCCACAGAGCTCAACCGTCAGGGGCCGGATGAAGGAACCCAATACCGTTCGGTAATCTTCTACGCCAACGATGAGCAAAAGCGGGTTGCGCAAGCCTACATTGCGCAGCTCGAGTCGGCGAAAATATTCGCCCAGCCCATTGTCACCCAGGTGGTCCCGCTCAAGGCCTTTTATGCCGCCGAAGCCTACCACCAGAATTATCTCGCCCGGCATCCGGACAGTCCCTACATCGTGATTAATGATCTGCCGAAATTGGCGCATCTGCGCGAGCAGTTTCCCAAACTCTACACCGCACGATAAAGAGGATTAGCAATGGCGAGCGATTTCAAAACCAACGATGGTTGCCGCAAGGTTGGGCGCCGCGCCTTTCTGCTGGGCGCAGCCTCCGCAACCGCGGGACTGGCCGTATGGTCATGGAAGGCGAGCCCGGTGGCGGAGGCGCATCCCGCCCCGGCAGTGCCGGGAATGGTGACCATTGTTCAGTTCTCCGATGCGGGGCAGCGCCTGGGCAAGGTTCGCGTCGCCAAAGTAATCAAAACCGAGCAGGAGTGGCGCCGGCAACTCTCGCCCGCCGCTTTCGAAATCACCCGCCAGCAAGGCACGGAACTAGCATACACCGGCCAGTATTGGAACCTGCATGAGGCCGGGCTCTATCGCTGCATCTGCTGCGGCAATGCGCTGTTCAGCTCGCAGACCAAGTTCGACTCCGGCACCGGCTGGCCGAGTTTTTGGGCGCCCATCGCCCAGGAGAATGTCGGAACCGGAGGCGACGCCAGCCTGGGCATGGAGAGGACCGAAGTTCACTGCGCCCGGTGCGACGGCCACCTGGGGCACGTGTTTGACGATGGGCCGGAGCCCACGCACTTGCGTTACTGCATGAATTCAGCCGCGCTTCGCTTCGTCAAAAAGCAGGGCTGACCCCAGCTTCCAGCCCCGGGTGTTCAGAAGCGAAACACGATTCCTCCTGAATAGCGCAGGAAATTCTGGTTGCCACTGGTGCTGGTGGAGAGCCCGGTCGCAAGCGCGTCCGTGGGGCTGAACTGCGTGCGCACCAGATCCAGTTGCGCGGCCCGCAGC
>DATGGJ010000227.1:0-2948 GCA_035308585.1 Terriglobales bacterium | reverse complement strand
CGGGGTGTACGCCAGGTCGCCGGCAACGTCGTAATTCTCCGGAACCGCGGTGTAGCCCATCAGCTGCCGCAGGCTGGCCAGCGCCTGCACGCGCGCCACCTGCGCGGCCGACACGTCGGTCTGAAACTGCAATAACTGCAGCTTGATCTTGAGGTAGTCGGCTTCGCTGATGTCGCCGGCCTTGTAGCGTTCTTCGCTGATGGTGACCGTCTGCTGAAAACTGTTAAGGTCCTGCTGCGCGAACTGCAGGTTGGAGTCCGCCAGCAGAGCCGCAATGAACTGCTGGGCCACGTTGAAGGCCAGGGTGCGCTGGTTGTCCAAAACCTGGGAGCGGGTCTGGGTGGTTACATCGCGAGCCGCCCGCAGGCGATGCTGGCGTTTTCCGCCGCGCTCAATCAGGTACCCGATGCCTACATCAAATTGCGACAACTGCTCCAGAGTGTCGGAAGTGGCCGACCCCGGAGGATTGCCGAAGATGGGCAGGAACTGGGAATCGCCGCTGAGCACCGGGTTGGGCCGGAGGTTGGCGGTGATTTCTTCCGCCTGCGCCTGCTGAATCGTGGTTTCCGCCGCCTTCAGCACGTGGCTGTGCGTGAACGCCAGGTTGATGGCCTGCTCCAGGGTGATGCGCACGGCCGGCTGCGGCAGGGGAAGCGGCGTCGTACTGCCGGGCTGGCCGGGGCCCACTTGCGCCACGGAAATACCCGTCAGCATGACCACAGCAGCCGAAAACAACAGAAGACAGGCACATCGGTCGAGAGCCCTGCGATTTGTCAACATAGGAGAAAGCCGCGCGCTGTAACCAGAACTTCCACCAGGCAAATGGCCGGAATTGATGGCTGTCCGGGCGAAATTAGGAACGCGCACCGCCTTACATTTCGGCCAGCCAATGCCCCGGCTGCCCTCATCCTCCCCCTTCTCGACACGCCCTGTGTTGGTTTCCACCATTCTAAACGCAATCCGCAGAAACTCTCCAGCCGCGGAATAGCGGGAAGCCGGATGGATAACGGGAAAAACCGGAAGCCGGGTGTCGGGAGTTAGCCGGCGAGAGAAGGGGAGGTTTCGAGGTTTCGAGGTTGAAGGTCGGATTGCCATGCTGAGCGCAGCGAAGGACCTGCTTTTCCAAGCTTCGCTGCCGGCTCCTGACTACTTTTCTGGGTGTGCAAATGCTCCCGCCGGAATCTCATTGGCACGCGGCGTAACCCGCTCCAAGTCAGGCGGCACATGCGCATTCACGTCGCGCACGGCCCAGGCCAGGGCGCCGGTGAGGAGCGCCTGGTAGGCGGGATTGGCCCAAACGTCCTGGCGATGGCCCATGGCCGTGTAGAACACGCGGCCCTGACCATGCATCCGCACCCAAGTATTGGGATAGGGCGGACGCTGGTAGAAATTGCCCTGCATGCCTTCGGTCTCCATCACCAGCAGAACGTGGAGGTCGGTGGGGAAGGCGCGCAGAGCGTACCATTCTTCGGTCAAATCAATTCCCTGCCCCAGGGCCTGCATGCCGGGAAAGCGGCCGTCGGCCACGCGCACGCGCGCTTTCTGCTGCTGGCCATGGCCCACAAACTCGGCCCCAATCATGGCGATATAGGGATCGACCTGTACCGGCGGATTGGGGTCGGTGTGCGCCGAGGCGGGCTCAAAAGTGTCGGTGGCGGAGTGGACGCCGATGAACCCCTTCCCCTTGCGGATCAGGTCGAGAAATTCCTGCTTGCCTGCGGCTGTCATGGGCGGATTCTTGTCCTCGCCCGCGCTGGTAAGGTCACCGGTGGTGTAGAAGAAAAAGGCGTCGTATTGCTTTAAGCTGGGCTGCGAAAAGATGCCGCCATCCTTGGTGGCCGTCACTTCGTAGCCACGCTTCTGGCCCAGGTCGGTCACGATCTGCTCGGCTGGGCTCAGCTTTCCTCCGCTGCGCTTGATCATGTCATGCTCGAAGCCGGATGACTTGGTGAACATGAGGATCTTTTTGCGCGCGGGGGCTTTGGCGGCTGATAGGGAGCTCAGGCCCAGGCCCATGGCCCCCGATCCAAAAAACCGCAGCAGGTCGCGCCGATTCATAAGAGGCTAGACTAACCGGTTTGAGACCGGGGCTCAAGGCGCCGGGGTTGGGTACAATAGCGCCACATGGCCGGGTATTCAGGCACGCCCCTGATCAAGAAGCTGGGCATCAAGCCGGGACAGCGCATCGCCTTGCTCTGCGGTCCGCCTGGTTATCGCAAGACACTGGGGCTCCTCCCGGGAGAGGTGAAGTGTGCCGAACAGCTTGGCGGGAAGCTTGATTTCATTCAGTTGTTCGTCGCCACCCAGACGGAGTTAAAGCGGCGGTTCAGGCGAGCCAAAGAGTGCCTGGCCGCGGACGGCTCGCTGTGGATTTCCTGGCCCAAGAAGGCGTCTGGCGCGGCTACCGACCTCAATGAGAACGCGATACGAAAGCTCGGCCTGGAACTGGGATTGGTGGACGTGAAGGTCTGCGCCGTGGATGAAACCTGGTCGGGTCTCAAGTTCGTGTATCGCTTAAAGGATCGGACATGAACAGGATGATGGTGCTGGCAGTGCTGATGTGGGGTGTGGCGGCATCAAGCATGGCGGAGGGAGCTCGCCGGCCCGCCATCATCGGCATCTCGCATGTCACTTTGCGCGCCGCCGACCTGGGCAAATCGCGGGACTTTTATGGGCGGGTGCTGGGCCTGGGAGAGGAACCGGCGGGCGGCGCGCAACGCGCGCGTTTCCGCATCAATGACCGCCAATATGTCGAACTGGAAGCAGCCGGCGCGAATGCGCCAGCGGATCGGCTGGTGGAGGTGGGATTCGAAACCAAAGATGCGGAGGCGCTGCGCCAGTATCTGGGCGCGCATGGAGTTCAGGTGCCGGCGCGGGTAATGGCGGCCTCCGGCGGCACGCGCAGCTTCGATGTCCGCGACCCCGAAGGCCATCAGATTTGCTTCGAG
>DATGGJ010000226.1:0-7949 GCA_035308585.1 Terriglobales bacterium | reverse complement strand
CGCCGATGCCGCCCCGACAACTCAATCGTATGAGCTGTTCAATGAAACCGAGCGCTCGCTGCAGGCTCTGCTGACCTCCTGGGAAACAATTCAGCAACAAGACCTGCCAGCACTGAACCGTTTGGCGCGGCGCAGCCACATGAAGGAAATCAGCATTTCGCCTGCAAAATAATTTTCGGTGGAGACGTCGCGAGCAACGCCTCTACCGATGATTTGTGGCGGGCGCCCTCGCCCGCGGCGGGCTTTGAACGTGGAAGCCCACGGCTTCAGCCGCAGGAATAGGCATTGAATTTCGATTGGGCCTTAGCCCCGGTTGGAATCATAGCGAGACGGCCCACATCATCATCGCCCCTTCGCGGGCGGGGGCGCCCGCGCCACAGTTTTTCCTTCTCAGCAGCTGAAACTGGCGCCATCGCGTTTCTGGCGGGCCAGCATCTCCAGATAATCTTCGGCGCCGGCTGACTCATCCTGCCCCGCCTGCAGCCGCGTGCGCAGGCGCGCGGCAATCTGCTCGGCGCTCTGCCGGCGCACTTCCGGGCTCAGGTCGTAGCGGCGCTGGAGGAAGCGCTCAATCAATTCCAGTTCATCTGCGGAAATCTGCAGCGCCGGGGATGTTGCCGCAGACGCTCCGGTTCCGGCCACGAAATCCGGTTGCGCTTCCTGCATGGCTTTTTCGTGCACCACGACCGTGCCGGCCACGATATCTCCCAGGCGCTTGTTCCGCGCAGTAAGAAAAACCGAGATGATGCCCACCACGTAGAGCCCCGGCATCTGGTCAACCAGGCGCAGCAGGTTGCGCGCTACCGCCTCGTATACCGTGATGGGGCGGCCGGAATCGCCGATCACCCGAATGCGCACCAGGCGCTTCCCCGGGGTCTGCCCATTCCAGAAAATTTCGAACAGCGCGTAGTACCCGGAGTACAGAAGAAACAGCAGGAGAAAGAAAATGGCGGCCGCCCAGGTCCAGGCTCGGGGGGTAAAGCGCGCCACCGTGGGGACGAGCAACTCGCCGGCAAAAATCAGCAGCAGAAAGGCGAGCGTCTGGATGAGCATGTCCAGGGCAATGGCCAGAAAGCGGCTGCCGATTCCCGCCAGAGGAAATTCCAGGGGGATTTGTTCCGGGGTTTCAATGGTAAGCTTGTCCGGCGAGTACACCCGTGATCTCCACGCATTGGCTTGAAAAGCGGCAGCCCTACTGGCGGCGGCTGGAAGCGCTGGTGGAACAATCGGGGCGGCGCGGCGTGGCCCGGCTCAGCCGTTCCGAATTGCAGGAACTGGGCCTGCTCTACCGCCAGATCGCTTCCGACCTTTCCACCGTGCGCGAAGATCCCGCCAGCCGGCAGATATCGGCCTACCTGAACCAGTTGCTGGGCCGCGCCCACAACCTGATCTACATGGGGCGCAAGACCAATGCCGCGGGCATTGTACAATTCTTCCGCTTCACTTACCCCCGTCTATTTCGTGAAAATCTGGCTTACCCGCTCACCGCGTTCCTGATTTTTCTGGCAGCGGCGATTGCCGGCACGGCGCTGTGCTTCTCCGATCCCGGGTTCGAGCGCTATTTCCTGGGTGGCCGGATGATTGACACCATCGAGCAGCACCACATGTGGACGCAGTCGGTGGTGTCCATCAAGCCGCTGGCCTCCAGCTTCATCCTGACCAACAACATTTCGGTAGCTTTCGCCACCTTTGCCATGGGGATTCTGGCCGGCCTGGGAACGGTTTACATGCTCTTTTTTAATGGCTTGCTGATAGGGGTGATCGGCACGGCGTGCTGGCAGGCGGGCATGAGCAGCCAGTTATGGAGCTTTGTGGCGCCGCATGGGGTGCTGGAATTGCCGGCCATCTTTATCGCCGGCGGCGCCGGGCTGCTGCTGGCGCGCGGACTGCTCTTTCCCGGAACCCTGCCCCGGCGGGACTCCGTGGTCGAGGCCGGTGGCCGGGCGGTGCGCCTGGTGCTGGGCGTGATTCCCCTGCTGGTGATTGCCGGCTTCATCGAGGGCTATCTCTCGCCCTCTAACTTTCCGGTTCCGCTGAAGTTCGCTTTGGGAGCGGCGTTGGGCGCGGCGTTGGTGCTTTACCTCTCGACCGGCAGCAGCGATTATCAAAGACATTGACGGTTGAAAACTGCATGATTGAAAACCCCTACAGCAAGCCCCGATCTTTGATTTCCAGATACTGATTCACCAGGGCAGTGGATACCTGGTCGGGCGGCACTTCCAGCGCAAAGGCTCCCTGCTCCCGCAGGCGGCGCAGCAGCAGTTCCCGGCGTTGCGACATTTCCTGCGCCGCCATTACCCGATACATATTGAGAGGATTCTCCGGGGAGCGCGCCAGCAGTTCCGTGATTTGCGGCTCGGAAAAGCTGATAAACAGCAACAGGTGGCGCCGGGCTATCTGCAGCGCTGCCTGAATTACATCCGGGGTCATGGCGGTTTCCGCCAGGTCGGTGATCCACACCACCAGGCTGCGGCGTTTTTGCATGCTCAGGAGCACACGCGCGGCGCGGACATGGTCGGCCTCGGCCACCTCGGAATGCACCAGGCTCAACTGCTCCACCAGGGTGCGCATGTGCGGGCTGCCGCGTCCCGGCGCCAATTGCTGCTGCACCCGGCGGCCATAAGCCAGCAAGGCTACGCGGTCCCCGGAATACAGGGCAACGTGTGCCAGGGTAAGCGCGGCGTTCACGCTGAAATCCAGCTTTTGCAGCTTTCCCAGGCGGGCCCGCAACAGGCGTCCGGCATCTACCACCAGGCAAACCGCCTGGCTGCGCTCCACTTGGTACTGCCGGGTAATCAGCTTGGCGCGCCTGGCGGTTGCCGTCCAGCAGACATCCCGGAGTTCATCGCCGTCGCGATATTCACGCAGGCTGTCAAATTCCCTGCCCAGGCCGCGGCGTCGCGTCAGCCTGCGCTCCAGTTCGATTTGACGGCTGCGCAGCAGGTAGAGCATGTGCCGCTTGGCTTCGCCCAGGTTGGGATAAATGCGAATGGTTTGAGCCAGATCAGCGCGCAACCAGCATTCGGCAATACGCCAGCGGCTCTGGCAACGCAGAAACAGCGCCCCGAGACGCACATCGCCCCGCTGCAAGGGCTCAACCTGATAACCGGCTCGCGCTTCTCCCCAGCGGTCAGTCTGCAATTGCAGTGTGGGCGGGGCGCGGCGCAAGGCGGCGGGCACATCGTCCTGCGTCACCGTATATAAAATTTCGCCCAGGTTCCGCAACTCGAGTCGCACCTCGGCCGGAGTAGAAAGGGCGGCCGCGGCCGTCCAAATGCGGCGGGCTTCCGGCCGGGCGCGTTGCAAGCGCCGCAAATCGAAGAGAAAAATGCCCAGCAGCAGCACGTCCCAGGCGAGCAGTCCGTAGAGAGCGCGGCGGTCCCACCAGGCCGGCGCCAGCCAGAGCAGGCCCAGCAGGATAAGCAACACCAGGCGCGGGCCCATGCCGAAGCCCCAGCGGCGCCAGCTGCGCGCCACCTCCACCCGGGGTTGGGGAAGCAGGCTGCCCAGCATTATTTCGGGACCTCCACCGCGGCCAGCAGGTCGCGAATCACCTGCTCGGCGTTCACGCCCTCCAGGTCGGCCTCCGGCTTGAGCACCACGCGATGGCGGAGCACGGCGGGAGCGATCTGCTTGACGTCGTCCGGCACCAGATAATCGCGTCCGTCCATAGCGGCAATGGCCTTGGCGGCGAGCAGCAGGTTGAGCCCGGCGCGCGGGCTGGCGCCCAGGCTGAGCGACGGCCAATCGCGGCTGCGCCGCACCAGTTCGCTGACGTAGCGAAAAATTCCCGGCTCCGCCTTTACCGAGCTCACCGCGGCGCGCGCCTCGCGCAGTGCCTCCGCGTCAATGGACTGCAGCTCCATGCGCTCCAGCCAGCGGGCGTCAAAACCGGCCTGGTAGCGTTCCAGAATCGCAATTTCCTCGTCGCCCGAAGGATAGCCGACGTGGATCTTCAGCAGGAACCGGTCCAGCTGCGCCTCCGGCAGCGGGTAGGTACCTTCAAACTCGATGGGGTTCTGGGTGGCGAATACGGTAAAGAAGTCGGAAAGCTGGTGGCGAGCTCCGTCAATGGTGACTTGCGACTCCTCCATGGATTCCAGCAGCGCCGACTGGGTGCGCGGCGGCGTGCGATTGATCTCGTCCACCAGAAGGAGGTCGGTAAACAGCGGTCCGCGGTGCAGCGCGAAGCTGCCGGTGGCGCTATTGAAAATGTTGCCGCCGATCACGTCCGCGGGCATCAGGTCGGGAGTGCACTGCACCCGCTGAAACTGCAGTTGCAGCACCTTGGCCAGCGCTTTCACCGCCAGGGTCTTGGCCAGCCCGGGCACGCCTTCAATGAGGGCATGGCCGCGGCAAAGCACCACCACCAGCAGTTGGTCAATGAGTTCCGCCTGCCCCACCAGCACCTTGCCCAACTGCGCCCGCGCCTGCTCGGCCAGGCTGCCTACTTTTTCCATTCCCGTTCTCCTACCCTCTGTAATGAGAGCTTCTCGGTGAAATTGTGCAAGGCTTGCACCAGTTCCAGCGCTTCACGGTCCTGCAGATCGAGATTGTCCTGAGCCTGGCGGCAGCGCAGCAGGGTTTCGCCCAGACCCGAAGCAGGCGCCAGTCTTTGCTTTGCCGCCTTCTCCAAATCCGTGTCCGGGGCGGTCAAAGGTACGCCCATGCGCTTGGCCAGCAGAAAGCGAAAGCGCTGGTAGGCAACTTCCACCGCGCCGCGCGCGGCATGCGCCCGCTGGTAGAGGCCGCCCAGCGTGTCAATGAATTCCAGCGATGACAGGCGCGATTCGGTCACCATGGGATGCACCGGCCCGCTGCGCCGGGAGAACGCCAGCAGCGCCATTGCCAGTAACAATCCCAGCTGCGCCAGGGCCCAGGGCAAAGGCGTACGCACGAAGTAGTCCATCAGCGAGCGCCCCTGTCCGTGGAAGTATTCATCCCAGATAATGCACGTGCGTTGCGGAGAGCCGGCAAAGTTGAGCAAGAGTTCCAGGTTGCCGGAACGCTGAATGCCCGCATTGCTCAAAGGGGTTGAAGCGGCAAGCCACAATATCTCGCCCCGTCCCAGTGGATAGATCACGGCGACCGGCGCCTCGGTGGTGCCGTAAAGCGGAATGTAGCGTGGTCCCGTGCCTGTCCACTTCGCCAGCGGGACCAGGGTAATGCTGTCGGCGCCGCGCGTGACCGCACCCGGAATAAGAGCGGGAAAGTCCTTCCACTCCACTGAGCTGATATCGTTCACCCCGGCGGAGGCTTCGGGCAACAGCATGTCCGCGGACAACCCGCTGGCCAGGATCTTTCCGCCGGACTCTACAAATTTGCGCAGGGCCTGGCGCTCATCTTTGCTGGGAGGAATGACGGGATCAGCAAGAATCAGCAGGCCGCCTTGTGGCTTGAGTCCCTGTGGAGGGTCCAGCCATCGCTCGGTTTTGTAACCCAGGCTCTGCAGGGTGAGGAAGGCCGCCTTGGCGCCGTCCGATGAAGCCGAGTAGCTGGAGGGATAAACCGAGGGACGCGGGCCCTCGGTGCCGACCAGGGCGGCGGTAAGCGCCAGAACCAGCACGATGGCGGCTGCACCGATCAGGAACTTGCGGTCGCCGCTATCGAGGGCAAGCTGCATTCCAGATTCTCCATTTCCTGCAGGGCGGACTGCGCCTGCGCCGGGGTGACCGGCCGGTATCCGTACCACGCCATTTCAAAGCTGCGGGTCAGGCTGGCCATGGCCTGGCGATGCTGTGAGTCGCCTGGCAACAGGCGCAGGTATTCGCGCGGCGTACGCGAGGGTTCCAAGCGCCATACACCCATCAACTCCAGGCGAAATACAGCCGCCCAGTAGCAATAGTGAACTGCTTCCCGATAGCGCTGCCCGGCGACCGCCTCGCGGGCCGCATCTGCCCACTGCCGCCATCCCCAGGCGGTGGAAGCGGGCGACTGCAGCCCCAGGCTGGTCATGCCGCGCGCGGCGCGCCGCAGATTACGCCACAGCATCCACGCAAGCAGGAGAAAGGCCGCGCTCAGCAGAATCCAGGAAAACACATTGCTGACCGCGGGCTTGAGGTGCAAACGGCGCATCAATCGCTCGACCTGCCGCCCAATCCAGCGCCACAATCGCGCCCACATCAGGTCCCACCAGCTGGGCGGGCGTACAAAACGGAATTCCCGCCGGCTGAGTATGGAAGCAAGCTGCGCCCGGGCAAGCTGCGACGGAGGCGCCGCCGCGGGCTGGCTCAGCGCCTGCGCCTGCTGCAGCCCCCACTGCAGGCGCAGTGCAATCTGTTGTTGCAACGCCGCCCGTTGTGGGGCTTCTTTCTCCCAATGAACCAGCGTCAGCACCAGCCAGGCATTGGAGATGGTGAAGCGCTGGGTGCCGCTGCGCACTTCCAGCTTTAGAGGAACGGAGTGGCGCATGTCGGAAGCCTTCTCGGGATGGGAGGGCAACTGGGCCAGTGCCCCAGACCACTTCTGCAGATCGGAGATGTAGCCCGGAAGGTCGGTGGAGAGGTCGGGCGCCTGCGCGCAAGCGCCGCCTGCCAGGGCAAGCATGAAGGGCAGCAGCGCCCAGCAGAGTTTCCGGGAAAAAAGCGGCATGTTTAAGCGCTGGGCGCGGCAGCCACCGCTCCTGATGCGGGCTGCGCCCCGGCCTGGTCCACCAGCGACATCATCAATTGCAGGTCGAACGCCTCTTTGCGGACCCGGATATCGTAATACAGCAGCACCAACCCTATCATGATCAGAGGCGCGGAGAGCGCCCCTCCCAGGGCGCCGGACACCGAACTGAGGGAGAGCAGCCAGACCGCCACCTGCCCATGGCGCGCCGCCAGGATCATGGCGATATAAAAGGGTCCCTGGAAAATCATCAGGCTCACGTAGGTGATGATCAAGGTCAGCAGCAGCAGCAAAAAGCAGCGCAGGTAGTTGCCCTTTATGAGTTGTACGCTGCGCCGAATCGCCTGGCCGGCGCTCACATCCTCCAGAACCATGCTGGGAATGCTGACGCTATAGCGGATCATCAGCCAGACAAACAAAACAAAGATGGCTGGAAGCAACACCAGGACCATCAGCCCGGCTGCCAGTCCCGCCAACGGGCCGCGCCCAATCATGGTGGGCATCAGCAACGCGAGGCCTACGGACATCAGCACGATGACCCCAAACACGCGCACGGCAACCAGGAACATGAGCCATAGCAACCGTCCCACGCGTCCGCGGATGCGGCGATAAGAAGCGGCGATGCTGGCCTTTCGTCCCAGGTAAACATCGGCCACGGCGAAGGTGCTGGCCCCCAGAGCAACCGCGTAAACGATCCAGTATGCCACCATGGCCACCACGAATCCGCCCAGGGCTCCACCGACGCGGGTGATGTTAATGGCCGGGGTTGCCGAGCGCGGCCCAATCATAGGCGCGCGAACCACGGCCATGAGTATTCCCGAAACCATGGCCAGCAGCGAAGGCAGCAGCATGATGCCAAAGAACAGCAAAAAATTCCTGCGGTACAGGCTGAACATGCGGTCAAGCAGTTCGGAGAGGTTCAGCGGCTGCAGCACTACACCGGGCATAAAACCTCCGGGCAACAGGGCTATGGTTGGGCGGATACTACCATAGGGTTGAGGAGAAACGTGTACTCATAAGCTACCCGTTCCAAACGTGCAGATTACGATAGTGGCACGCTCATACTCCCCGGATTGCAGGGAAAGGGGAGCCTATGGAGCAATGAGGCGGTGAGCGGCTATCAATGCCTGACCCAGGCTCAGGCCACCGTCTCCCGCAGGCACCTCCGAGTGGGTGAAGACCTCGAATGCTTTGGCGCGCAAGCGCGCCTGCAGTTGTTCCAGTAGAAAACGGTTGTGAAAGCTTCCTCCGCTCAGGCATACGCGAGTGAGTTGCGTGCGACGGCGCAGAATTTCAGCACTGCTGGCCAAAGCGTCAACCAGACCAAGATGAAAGCGCGC
>DATGGJ010000225.1:0-10266 GCA_035308585.1 Terriglobales bacterium | reverse complement strand
ATATCGTCCCGCGCCGCATTCTGCTTGCTGTCCCACAGTTCCGTGCTCAGGTTGCTGGCATCGAAGGCGCGCAGAATGCCGGGGACGGTCTGGGGATTGGCATCACCCGAATAGGGCGCGGCGGCCCAGATAATTCCGGTTCCCGCCTGGCTGCCGTTGGAGGAGACGGACAGGGGGACACTGTTGGCTTCGCCGGCCACGCTTCTGATGCTGCTTTGCGTTCTCGGGGTGGTGTTGAAGGTGGTGCCGTTAAAGGTCCAGGCTTTCAAATAATCGCCCGGGCCCCACAAGTAGATGGCCGGCCCGAAGACCGGGCTGCTCCAGTAGATGGGCGCGCCCATGATGATGCCGGGAGTAGCCTGCCACTCCTGCACGTCGGCGTTGAAGGTGGGATTAAATCTCCCCAGGTTGCTGGTGTTGAGGACGCGCAGCACGCCGTCTTTGCCGCCGCCGACCAGTTCTGAACTGTTGGGGATCAACACCTGCCCTCCCGAACCCAAATCCACATTGTTGGTGCCCAGGTAGGACTGGTTGTCAGGAGTGAAGTAATCAACAATTCTCAGGCTTTGGGAAGTGCTGAGCTTGAGCACGCTGTCGCCGTAATCGGAGCCGCCGGTGTTGACGTCGAAACTGCCGTTGGAGGTGACGGCATAAACGCTGTCCACATTGTCCCCGACCAGCCCCTGGCCGCCTCCCCAGATTCCACCCCGGCTGGCGCTGGGTGCGACGTTCAATACCGCCATTTGCTGTAAGGTGCTGGCGCTATACGCCATCACGAAGCCGTACCAGGTCGGGTAGTCGCCCACGGAGCCAAAGGCGAGGTAGATATTGCCGCTGGCCGCATCCAGCAGCAGACCGGAACGGTTGTTCTCGAAAAGTGGAGCAAAGTGCGTGGCCGTGATTTCTACCGGCCCGCCAAGTTTTTCCGCGCCGGTGAGCAGATCCAGCGCATGCAGGAAGAAGTGATAAGTGCTGTTGCTCGTATTCTTGGTCTTGGCGACCACATATATCGTACCAGTACTGGTATCAATGACCGGAGTTGCCGTGATGCCGATCTGGGGCACCAGGTCAACGTAAGGACAGCCGGAGACCGGCGGGGTGCAGATGTCCTGGCTGGGCACAGGCGTGCCCAGGTTCACCTTCCACAGCGGGGTGGAGGCGCTGGGATCATCGGCGTCGAAGGCGTAGACGCTGTTATTTTCGGTGGCCACAAAGACCACGTTGCGCGTTCTGCCGCCCAGAATGAGATTCGGCACGTAGAGCGGCTGGGCGTAGATGTAGCCATCCACGGTGCGGGCGAACAATTTGCCGAAGTTCGCCACGTTTACATTCGAGGTGTTGAGAATGCTTTCGTTCAGATTCTGCCCAGTACGGCTATTGTCATTGTGCTGGGTGAGCACGGACACCTGTGCGTACGAAAACTGGGCCAGAAGGCAAAGGGCTGCGGCGAAAAGCAGCCGGCGCAACAAGGACATGGAATCTCCAACCATTTTTTGAGCCCTGGAAAAATCGGCGGAGCGAGCACTGCTTGTTCCGTGACAGCAGGGAAGATTTTCAGCTCGGAGCTGAAACAACCCGACCTATTGCACGGTCAAGGCAACCGCGGTGGTGTGTTGCATGGAGCCGGCGCTCGCGTTAATGGTGATGTTATATGTGCCCGGCTGGGTGCCACCGCCACCACCACCTCCACCGCTGGAGGTCCCGCCGCCGCCGCAAGCAACCAGCAACAGCAGAAACGAGATCATCAGCAAACAAGCCAGGCCGATGCCCAGCCGGCGACGCCGGCTGCCCAGACCAAGTCCTGCCAGGGCCATTCCAGACAGGGGCAGGCACGCGGCGTAGAGCGGCAGCCAACGGTTTTTGCCTGGAGCACGCAGCAATGCGGTTGGCGCGGCGGTGGTTACCGTCAGCTTAGCGCTCGCGGTACCGCTGCTGCCTACCGTTACTGAAGCCGGGCTGAAGGAACAGCTTATTCCCGCGGGCAGCGGGCCCGGACAATTGAGCGCTACCGTCCCGCTGAAGCCAGCCTGGGATGACACATAGACGACATAGGAGGCGGAACTTCCGGCTGTCACCGACTGGCTGTTGGGGCCGGCCGTCACCGTGAAATTAGAGGCCGCAAACAGCCCGTAAACCAGCAACTGGGAAGCGCCGGGATTGTTGGGCGGGGCAAAGCTTCCCAGATAGACCTTCCCATTGGCGATGGTGGGGGGATTGAACTTGGCGTAGTAGCCCACTCCATCGCGGGTTGAGTTTTGTTCGCTGTCCCACAACTCGTGGGTGAGGTCGGAACCGTCAAAGGCGCGCAGAATGCCGGGCTGGGCGGTCACATTGGCATCCCCGCCCCCTGCGCCGCCCGGTTTCGGCATGGAGGCCCACACGATTCCGCTGCCGGCGGTTGAACCATTCGCCGAAACCGCAAGGGGGACAGAATTAGCTTCGCCAAGCACGCTCTGAACCGTGCTCTGGGAAGCCGGCATGGGGGGATTGCCGAAAGGCTTGATGCTGGTTCGCGGATCGAATGCCCACGCCTTCAACGTGTCTCCCGGCCCCCACAGGTAAATCGCCGGACCGAATTTTGGGCTATTCCAATACACCGGAGAGCCCATGACAATGTTGGGCGTTGCTTGCCATTCCTGAACATCGTTGTCGGGGCCTATGCTGAAATCGGCGCATGGGCTGCTGAACTTGCCCATATTGGCGCTGTTAACGATGCGCAGGACACCATCCTTTCCCGCGCTGGCCAGCCAGGTTGTCCCCGGGAGCAATAAGGGGCCGCCCGAGCCCAGGTCAACGTTGTTGCTGTTATTGCCCAGGTAGGATTGGTTGCAGGGGGTGAAATAGTCGCTGACAACAAGGCTGGAGCCGCTCAGCGTGAGCTTCAGGAAACTGGTGGCATAGTTTGAGCCACCGACGTTGGCGTCAAATCCGCCGTTACTCGTAACTGCATAAACATTGCCCCCGGAATCTCCTATAAGTCCCTGGCCACCTCCCCAGATTCCGCCTCCAGAGGAAGAACTGGTGGGAGTAGTGTTCAAAAAGGCGAGTCGCTGCAAGCTCTGCGGATCGCCCGAGCTCCAGCCTCGAAAAGCCATCACATATCCGTGCCATGTAGGGAAGTCTCCTACGGAACCGAAGGCCATATAGACCACATTGTTGAGCAGCAGCAGACCGGGACGGTTGATATGGGTGAGCAGTGTGAACCCGGAATCAGCAGTGATTTCGGCGGGGTTATTGGTCGCAGGCTGATGATTTCCACTGAGTAGGTCCAAAGCATGCAGCCGGTAGTGGTAGATGCCGCTGCTGTCCTTGGTCTTGGCCACCACGTAAATGGTGTTGGTCGTGGGATCAATCACCGGCGTGGAGGTGATGCCGATTTCGGGCTGCAGATCCACATAGCCGGGGACGTTATTGGGTCCACAGGCGGAAGGTTCCTGCACGCAAATATCGTTGCTGGGAACCGATGTTTCTCCCGGCCCGTCGAGGTTTGTCTGCCACAGCGCCGGGATGCTTCCGTCATCGGCATCAAACGCATAGACGCTATTGTGCTCGGTGGCCACGAACACGACATTGCGGGCCTTGCCCGCAATCGTCAGATTGGGAACATAGAGAGGTTCGGCGTAAATGTACCCATCCACCGTCTGGGCGAAGAGCTTGCCGAAGTTTGCCATGTTGACGTTGGAGGTATTGAGAATTGTTTCCTGCATGTTGGCGCCGGTCCGGCTGGTGTTGTAGTGCTCGGTCAGAACCGACACTTGTCCCATCAGGGCAGGCGAAAAGACCAGCCCCAGCATTGCTACTAGAGAAATAGTCCTGGGATTAAATTTGAGTATGGTTCGTATGTTCATGCGTCCGTCCTAATTCATGGCCGATTTGACGGGTCTGTCTTTCGTGCCAGGAAGAGATTGGCCAGAGTAGGTGCGAAACGGAATTACCTCATGACGTGAGTATGGATAAGGAAGAATGCTCCGGTTGCTGCCGGCCTCCGGCAGGAAAGTGCACTCCTAACCGGTGTGCGATGGTTGCCGCGATGTTCTCGACCAGGCCGTCCCAATCGTAGGTCCGCGCCACCCGCTGACGCTGAGCGCGCCGCTCGGCCGTGTTTTCCTGGGCGGACAATCCGCGCTCGATCATGCGCGACCATTCCTCCGGCGAACTCGCCGGCAGCACGACTTGCAGGAAATCCTGCACCGTGCGAATAGGTGAACTCACCACCGGGCAGCCAGAGGCCAGGTACTCATGCAACTTCAAAGGATAGATGTATTTAGTGTAATCGTTGCGAACGTATGGCATCAAGCAAAGGTCGAAGTGCTGTAGGTAAGCGCCCAGCTGTTCGGTAGTTTTGCTGCCCAAAAAGAAGACGTTCTGGCGCGAAGCGAGCTGCCGCATGTATTCCGGCACCTCCGCGTGGGGGCGGACCGAACCGACAAATACAAATGACCATTCTGGGTGCCGCAAGGTAAGTTCGAGCAGCAACGGCCAATCCAGTACCTGCTTCAAACCACCACAATAAGCTACGCGGGGGTGGGCAATTGGCTTCAAGTCTTCGGGTTCGCAGGAGGGACGGGAGAATGCCGCGTAATCCACTCCATTGGGCGCGAAGCGGGTGTTGGGATTCAGGTGGCCCTTCTTTTCGAGCATGGCCGGAGAATGGATAAAAACCTGTCCAACAGAGCGGATCAGAGCTTCTTCTTCCGGACTGAGCGGCACTTCGATGGGCGAAAAAGAGTACTCGTCATCAATGTGGTAGCAACTGAGGTCGTGAGGCAGCAGCTTGAGCGCAGCCGCGAACTCGGGACGCCACAGGTAGAGCACGATTTTTTTGCAGCCCAGGTCAAGCAGTTGCTGCCGGGCGCGCCGCAGGCGAGCCCTGAATGTGAAGTTCGCCAGCCACCGCGGCCTGCCTATCAACGGCAGCCACCATTCCGGGCGATATACCTCCAGCCCGGCAACCGCATCATGCCGGGGACGCCGCCAGCGACGGTTCTGTGGCTGCAGCAATGGCCGCAGCTCCAGGGCTGGTTCCATCCAGAGCACGCGAAAATAACGCGCCAGCCGGCTCAAGGTGTAATGCCTGGCCTGCCAACTGGGTCCCCAAAAATCGTGCACCAGGGCGACCACGCCTATTTCCGGATGACGAGGCTGTCTGGCGCTGGATGGTTCAGCGAACTGGCTCATTGTTTGCCGGATGAAACGTTCTGCTCAGTGCTCAACTACGTGCCATGGTATCAGCCGGCGTAGTTGCGGGCTGGAAGACTGGCTCAATTCGCGCCAGAAGATCACCGCGAGCGCGCCGGCGAACAAAGGCAGCAGAACCAGGATTTGCAGAAAAAACGTGAAAAGATTGCTGGCTGTCCAGTAACGGTCGCTTAAATAGCAGGCCACTGCAAAGGGCACGGCAGCGAGGGAGGTGCGGATCCAGGTCTGCCACACATACTGCCACATCGGAATACCCACCAGCCGGGAGATATAGGGCGGCCAGAGCAGCAGCTCGATCAGCACGCTGGGAATAGTCGTACCCCAGGCGACGCCATAGATGCCGATGCGGTGGACCAGGATGATGCTGAGGGCAAGATTAACGATCCCCTCGGCGATTGCAAAAAAGGCGATCATCTTGTGCTTTTCGATTCCGTAGACGATGCCGCCGCTGGTGGTGTTGGCTGAACCCACCATCATGGATATCAGCAGGATCTGCAGCACGGTCCCCGACGGTCCGGCATATTCATGACCCATCCACAGGCCGATGAAAGTGTGTCCCCGAAAAAACAGGGCCAGTTCGATTGGCAGGGAAACGATCAGCGCGGCCCGCGTCCCCTGAATCAGCAGGCGCCGCAGCTTTTCTGGCTGTCCAGAAGCTTCGTACATGCTGGCCAGCGGGCCGAAGGTGGTGGTCATGGAGGCGACGATTTGCCGCGCATAATTGATGAGAAAGCCGCCGATGGCATAGAGAGTGACCGCGGCCGCGGTGGTAAACGCGCCCACAACCAGATTGTCGCTGTAGTACACAAGCTGGATGGCAACGTTGATAAGGAAGGAATAGAAGCTGTAACCCCACAGCTTGCGGATGACCTCCCGGCTGGGACGCCCGAAGAAAACCCGCATCTGCGGATAAACACGGAAGGTGAACACAACCTGGAGGGCGTTGGTGACCACCGCATTAATCAGATCCCAGAGCGCGAGCGCCAGAATGCCATAGCCGGCGCGCAGCAGCACGACGTAGCCCGCCGCGCGCAACACACTGGTCAGAATATTGACTGTACTCAGCAGGTCGAAGCGGTGCAGCGCCGCCAATACCCCGCCGAACACGCCGCAGGAGAGGTTCAAGGCAATGGTTACGCCGGTGAACAGAACTGCCACTTGAGCGGTACGGTGCAGGCTGGCGGGTACCGGAAACATCCGGTTGAAGCTCAGCGCCAGGAGAAAGCTGCCGACTATGATTACGCCGCTGATCCAGTAACGGATCCAGAGAGCTCCCGAGATCGCCTGGTTGGCTTCGTCATGATTGCCTTGAGTGACACCCTTGGAAACGAACCGGGTAACCGCCCCCCGCATGCCGACGTCCAGCAGGTTCATGTAGCTGCTGAGGGAAATCACCAGCACCCATACGCCGTAGCCAATGTTGCCCAGGTGATGCACCACGAAGGGGGAGAGGAAGAACCCCACCACCGCGGTGGAGGCGAGAGCCACCCAGTTGAAGACAACGTTGCGGGCTATGCGGTTTCCAAACATGATATTCCGGTGATTGCGGCTGGCCGCCTAGGTTGTGGGGGCCTGGGCGCGCGAATGCCGCTGCGGCCCAGACTGGGCCTGGGCGGACCAGCGCAGGTCGCCGGTCAGGCTGCCTTCGCGCTGCAGCCGCAGAATGTGCTTGATGCGCAGATAGCGGTCAATATCCTGGCGGGTAAGGTTGTGTTTTTTGAACGCCTGGTAGAGCTGCTCCATGCCGCGGCGCACCGTCCACTGGGGCTCGAATTCAGGCAGCACGCGGGTTATCTTGCCGCAGTCCACGCGGTAGGAGCGCGGATCGGGGCCGCCGCCCTCGGCGTACCTGATGCGGCTGCCGGGGATAATGTCGCGCACCATGTCCGCCAGTTCACTGACCCGGTAGTTCTCCTCGGTTCTGCCCACGTTGAAGGCCTGGTTATGGGTGGCTTCGCGGGGGGCGTGCAGCACCGCAAGAAAGGCACGGGAAATGTCCTCAATGTGGACCAGAGGCCGCCAGGGCGTACCGTCGCTCTGAATCAGAACCTCACCGGTGGCGCAGGCCACCGCCACCAGATTGTTGACCACCACGTCGAGGCGCAGCCGCGGCGAAACTCCGTAGGCGGTGGCGTTGCGGAAAAACACCGGGCTGAAACTCCCATCCGCCATTTGCGAAACGTTTTCCTCGGTCCGCACCTTGGAAACTCCGTAAGGCGTGATGGGGTTGAAAGGCGCGTCTTCCTTCAGCATGCTGTCAGTCTGGGAAATACCGTAGAGGCTGCACGAAGAAGCGTAAAGGTAGCGCGGTACGCCCGCCAGTTTGGCCATGCGCGCCAGGCGCACGGAAGCGACGTGGTTCACCTCCATGGTGCAGTCGCCGTTGAGGTTGCCCAGGGGATCATTGGACAGAGCCGCCAGATGGATGACGGCGTCGAAACCTTCCAGGTCGGCGGCCTCCACATCGCGAAGGTCCTTGGCCAGAGCCTTAACTGGCAGGTCGTCTTCGCCGAAGGTGCAGGAGTCGAACAGGAACAGGTCTAAACCGACCACCTCGTGGCCGGCCGCGCGCAACATGGGAACCATCACCGAACCGATATAACCGTTATGACCAGTAACCAGTACTTTCACGGGAGCCCTCGTATGGAATTCGATATCGCTCAGCAACCCCTCAGCACCAGCTTGCGGCAGTAGAACGCCTCGGCATAGGACGTGGCCGCCCGGCACTCCACTCCCCGAATGCGGAGGATGGCGCGAAAGGTTTCGTCGCTGAACCAGTGCCGGTTGTGCTGGGTCTGAAAATGCCGCAGCAGGTATTCCGATTTGCGCCGGCAAGTCGCTTCGTCCAGTTCGATAAAAAAATTGGGCTGGCCGAGGTCGCCGTCGTACTTGGGAATTTCGTACTCCAGCACCAGGTGGTCGCGGAACGTGTTCCAGGTCAATTCGCAGAGCAGGCGATGGTCCTGGTGCAGATCGTGCCGGCAGTGCGTGAAAATCAGATCAGGATTAAAGTCCTTCAGGGTCTCGAAAAAGTCCTTCACCTCGCCGCCGGTGTAAGGAAGGAAGCCGTCGCGAAAGTCTTTGGTGACGACTTTCTTTTCTTTGGCTGCCTGCAGGAAATCGTTGGCGCTGGCCCGGGCTTCGCTGGAGCGCGTGCCATTGCAGGCAAACACCACCCAATCCACGCAGGCCCCGGGGTACTCCTGCATAAGGCGCAGCATGGTGCCGCCGCATCCGATTTCAATGTCGTCGGAGTGCGCGCCCAGGCACAAAATGCGCGGCTGGGGGCCGAGGGCGAGAGGAAGCTTATGCATGGACGCGTTCAACCTGGTCCGCGGACGTGGTCTTCCACACTTCCCAGGGCGCATCGCCGCGCGTGTACAGGTCTTCCAGTTGCTGCTTTTCCTTGAAGGTATCCATGCAGGCCCAGAAACCGTCGTACTTGTAACCCAGCAACTGGCGAGCCTGGATGAGCCGGCGGAAGGGCTCGACCACCAGTTCCTCGCCGTCGTGCAAGTGGTCGAAGATGCTGCGCCGGAAAATGAAGTAACCGCCGTTCATGCGCAGGCCCGCGTCGGTGACATGCTGGATGTCGCTGACCACGTCGCCTTCCAGGGAAACCACGTGGAAGCTTTGCGTGGGCTTCACGCAAACGAAGCTGCCGATGCGGTTACCCTGCAAAAAATAATCGAGATAGTCGGAGAGCGGTAAGTCGGTGAGCCCATCCACGTAATTGGCCATGAAGACATCTTCCTTCTTCAGGTAAGGCTCCACCGCCTGCAGCCGCTGGCCGATGTTGGAATTAATGCCGGTGTCCACGAAGGTGATGCGCCAGTCATGAATATCGCTGTTGAGCAGGTGCAGATTCTTGCCGCCTTCGCTGAGGACGAAGTCGTTGGTCAGGCACTCGTTGTAATTGAGAAAGTAGCTCTTGATGGCGTCGGCTTTGTAGCCCAGGCAAAGAATGAAATCTTTGTGACCGAAGTGGGCGTAGTACTTCATCACGTGCCACAAAATCGGCCGGTAGCCGATGTTGACCAGGGGCTTGGGAATATTTTCCGAGTAATCTTTCAACCTCATTCCCATCCCGCCGCAGAACAGGACTACTTTCATTGTGCTTTACCTCCGACGGCGCCGGCCCGCGGCGCGCATCGCTCCATTAAGTATGCCTTTTTAATATGACTTGGCTAGCGGCCGCATGCGAATTTCAGTAACTTCGGCGGTTCGCGGTAGCAGCAATGCGTTCACCACCACCGAGGCCACGTCTTCCGGCTGGATAAGCAGCTCGGGACGGTACTGGCGGCCTTCCTGCCGGCAGGTTAGCGCCTGCATGGGCGTGGCCGTGCGCCCCAAAAACAGGTTCAGCACCCGCACGCCGCTCTGGTTCACCTCATCCCGCAGGCCGTCGGCGACGGCCTTCAGGGCGTGTTTGCTGGCCGCATACTGGGTCAGCTCGCCCCGCGCCTGCAATCCGGCGGTGGAATTGATGAATACGATCTGGCCCTTGTTTTTCTTGAGCGCGGGCAGCAGAGCCTGGGTCAACAGGTAAGGGGCGCGAACGTTGATTCGGTAGTTCGCGTCGAGATCTTCTTTGCGGCTGCTTTCCACCGGGCCTAGCGTCGTGACCCCGGCGGCGTGGATCAGGATGTCAACAGTTGCCCAATCTTTTCCCAGGGCGTTCGCCGTGGCTTCAAGCTCCTGATCGTCGCCAAGGTCCGCGCTGTAGCAGCGTGCGGCGCCGTTCTGCAGCTTCGCGGCCAGACTGTCAAGCTTCCGCTTATCGCGTCCGATGAGCGCCAGCGCGGCCCCTTGTTGTCCCAGCGCCAGAGCAAGGGCGTGGCCGATGCCGCCGCTGGCTCCGGTAAGAATCGCGACCTGGTGGCGCAGGTCCATGCTTGAGAGGCGGCCGCTGACGCCGCCTATTGGACCTCCCGCAGCAGGCCCTTGGCGCTCAGCGCCTGGGCGGCTTCGGCCAAAAGCACAAATGCCATGCCCGAGCGCTCGGCAATGTCGAGCAGGTTATGCCCGCCATCGGAAAAATTCAGCACCCACAGCATCGCCAGCTCG
>DATGGJ010000224.1:0-3857 GCA_035308585.1 Terriglobales bacterium | reverse complement strand
GGTGTCTGTGACCAGCGGCACTTGGCAGTGGGCATTCTGCATCTGGCCAGCGACGGGACGAGCGTTGTCGGCAAGCACCCAGCATTCAGCAGTCAGCAGTCTGCCCCTGAAGTTAACGCTCCAAACTCGATTTGTATTGGTTCTGCGCCTCAATTCGAGGACTTCTCAGGGTTGTGCGCACTGGACGGCTGATTGCTGAGTGCTGACTGCTGAGTTCCAAGGGCCAACTCCCGATTACTGACTCCCGGTGACCGGGTAAGTGCTAAATGCTAACGGCGAATTGCTCGCCTTCAGTCCCCACCGCTCCCACAGCACCTTGAGCACTTCCTGAATCTGGTGGTCCCACTCCGGCCACTCGTGAATGCCGGGACGCTCGCGGTATTCGTGGGGAATCTTTTTCTCCTGCAGCAGCCGGGAAAAGTCACGGCTCTGCTGCAGCAGGTGGTCCTCGGTGCCGCAATCGAGATAAATAAACGGCAGTTCCGCAACCGGAGCGTTGATGAGCTGCTTCAGATCGTATTCCCTGCGTTGCGGCGAGCCCGCCGGGCCAAATGCGGCGATGATGGACTGCCGGATCCAGTCGGGCATATCGGGGCCCATGTTTTCCGGCGTCCAGGCGGTAACCGCCAGCGCCCCGCTCATGGAGGCGGCGAAGGAGAACAGGTCGCGGTGCTTCAGCCCCAGCATCAGCGCGCCGTAGCCGCCCATGGAGAGCCCGGCCGTGGCCCGCATGCCCAGCTGCTGCAGGGTGCGGTAGTGGCTGTCCACATAGGGCATCACTTCCTTCATGATGTAGTCTTCCCAGCGGCTGTTAGGACCGGTGCCGTTGACATACCAGGCTTTGTCGCCTTCGGGCATGACGATGATCAGCTGATATGGCCGCGAGTACTCCGCCAGGTTGGTGTTCTTCACCCAGGTGTCATAGTGGTCGCCAATGCCGTGCAGCAGGTAGAGCACGGGATAGCGGCGCACGCTGTTTTCATAGCCCGCCGGCAGCAGGACGTTGAAAGGCGCCCGCTGGTGCAGCACCTGGCTTTCGAAGGGAACCGTGGTGACGGTCGGGTTGGCTTGCGCCCAGGAAAGGGCGACGAATAGCAGGGAGGTCGCAATAAGGATGGCTCGTCGCATGGCCGGCCATTATAGCTGTCAGCTCTCAGCCCTCAGGTATCAGTTCCCGATACCCTCCACCGCCCTTTACAAAGCGATAAAATCCGGCACCTCTGGCCCAGACCTCGCATCTAATCCGGTAAATTCCCGTAGAATTGAATGTTATGAGCTCTCGTACTCTGCTTTCCCTGGCCGCCTCCGGCTTGGCTATTCTTACCTTCAGCGCGCTGCCCGCCCTCGCCCAGCGTGGCGAAGGGCCGCTCAACCCCGCCCAGCCCCAGGGCATCACCGTGGACCAGATCATCCAGCGCTTTGCCGCCAAGGAAAAGATGTTTCAGGAGGCGCGCGACAGCTACACCTACCGCCAGTCGGTCAAGGTGATGACGGTGGATGGCGACACGGTTACCGGCGAGTATCAGGAGATTTTCGACGTCCTGTTCGACAACAACGGCAATCGCATCGAACAGGTGAAGTATGCTCCGCAGTCCACCCTGGAAAATGGCGGCATTTCCATGACCGAGCAGGACTTGAATGACATCCGCCACCTCATGCCCTTCGTGCTGACCACGGAGGAGATTCCGGAGTACGACATCATCTATCGCGGCAGCCAGCAGGAAGACGAACTGCACTGCTACGTTTTCGACATCGCGCCCAAGAAAATTGAGAAGAACAAGCGCTACTTCCAGGGCCGCATCTGGGTGGATGACCACGACCTGCAGATCGTTAAAACCTACGGCAAGAGCGTTCCCGACATCCGCAAGAAAAACCAGGAGAATCTGTTCCCCAAGTTCACCACCTGGCGGCAGCAGATTGATGGCGTTTACTGGTTCCCGGTTTACACCCGCGCTGATGACGTGCTGCACTTCAGCATGGGCGATGTGCACATCCGGGAGATCGTGAATTACGAAGATTACAAGCGCTTTGGCTCCAAGGTAAAGATCACCTACCAGGGCCAGGAGTTGCCGGGCCAGGGCAAACCGGGAGCGCAGCAGGGACAACCGCAGCAGCCCGCGCCGCCGCAAGGTCAGCCCGCGCCACCGGCGCAGCAACCGCCGCCGAAACCACAGTAAAGCAGTTGGAAGTGAGTTCCGAGGCCGGGCTCAATCTCATCCGTGGAACGCGCTGCAGAGGTCCTTGCTTGTCCTTGGGCAATCTTCCCAGGCGGTGTGGGTCCAGGCAAACTGGCTACTGAGAACTGACCACCGCCCTTACGCTGCCGGCGCCAGGGAGCGCTCCGCCGCCTGCTGGATGAAACGTTTCATGACGGTTGCCCACATGACCTTCTTGCGCACGGCGCTCTCCTTGCCCCGGCGTCCTTGCGCAAACATGCTGAGCAGCGCCCGTATTTTCATCACCCGCAGCACCCCTATCTCGCTGGGCCCGATGCCGTAGGCATCCACAAACTCCTGCTGGACCTGGCTGGTGATGGCACGGTTGCAGAAGGGATACTTCTCCAGGGCCTCCACCGCCGCCAGAAAATTGGCTACGTCGGTGAATGACATGCCGTGGGGAACCATCCTGGCGAAATCGGTGATTCCCACTCCCTGTTCGCCCACAATAACGTTCAGCGGGGTGAAATCATTCAGCACGGCCGAGCAGGGCAGAGATTTGCGGGCGCGAGCCAGGGCGTTTCTGGATCCGGCAATGATGGTGCGAATGGAGTTGTCGTCCAGGCCTTCACCTCGGCACTTTTCGCAGAGCTTTTCCAAATCCTTAAGCAGGCAGGAAGAATCCAGGGCCGCGGCGCCGTCGGCCACCGCGCGATGATAGCCGCGGAGCCACTCGCCCGTCTTCCGCGCCGCCGCTTTAAGCATGGCACCGTCAGCATAGCCGGGCAGCAGGGCCGCCTTCATAATCAGCGACTGCAGAGGGAAGCCGCTGAATTTCTCCGCCACCACCGCTCCCAGCTCCGTGAAGTCGCCCAGCGGGCGCGGCACTCCACTTAGTTTTCGCTTCTGAAAAGCCTGGTAAACCCGCTCCAGGTTGCTATGTTCCTGCCGCGCCGCACCATACGCGCCCTTGGGACCAGAGCGATTGGTACGGTAAACCTTCACCGTCACCCGTTCACTGCCGTCCGCAAAATCAATGACCATGTCGTAGATGTAATGGTCGGCCTTGGGTGTGTGCCCGACCACCCGCACATTCCGCGGCGCTTCCCGGCCGGGATAGTACTGTGCCGCATTGGCACGTAACTCTGAAACTATCTGTTCCATCACGCTCTCAGGCATTTTCTCTCCGGGTTGAATCCTGGGTGTCGGGTAGCGCTTGCACGTTCCGGCCGAAAGCCGCTTGCTGGATTTGCCCGCTGTCGTCTCGGGAAACACTGAACTCCGACAGCGGTGTGACCTTAACCTTAACCCTGCTGGTGGTGCAGTTTCGGTTCCAGCCGCGATGTGGAAACGATAATTTATGTCTTTGAAACTAAAAGACATCCCGTCCCAATCCAGGGTGGGCAGCAGGGCTGCTTCCGGTATGTGGTATGGAAATGGACACCTTGGGCAGACGGAGGGATAGGGCTTGCTCCTGAATTGACGATTGTCGATTTTTAAAAACCCAAGGGCACAACAAGTTCACTGCAGAGAGGGAGGTTCAATCGTCAATTCAGTAGAAGAGATATTTCCGCCACTTGGCATCGGAGTGACCCATCAGGCGCATGATGTGGCGGCTGGTATGCAGGTTGAAAGCACGTGGCTCCCGCAGCAGCTTCATGTGCGCTTCCGAGGGTAGTTGATTGCCCTTGCGCCGATTAC
>DATGGJ010000223.1:0-2795 GCA_035308585.1 Terriglobales bacterium | reverse complement strand
GCTGGCGTAAAAGTTGCCGACGGTGGTGGCAATGCCCTGCATTGCCTGATCGGTATTGGGATAGCTGGCGGTCAGCGCGGTCACGCCCTGCTGCTTGATGAAGGGCAGGGACGCATCAATCCGCCGCGCCAGCAGCGACTGGTCCACCGCCCGGTCCGGCGGCACGTAGATGTGGGTGGGACGGTTGTGGCAATCCACGCAATCCATGCGCCGGCGCGGCAGGGTGTCAATTTGTGTCTTGGTCAGGGCCGCGTCCTTGGCCATGTAGTCGGTCACCCGACCCTGCGTGTCCTTGACGTGAACGTAGGGTATGGTTTCGCGCGTCCTGTCCGGCGTGACGTAGGTGATTTCATTGGCAATATTCATGTGCCAGTGAATTCCTGTAGTCATGCCGATTCCAGGGTCGCCGCCGCCGGTTTTGATCAGCATCCGGATCTGGCGCGGCGTGTTCTTCTCGTCGTATCCGTAGTGCGTGATTACCTTCAGCTGCGCGCCATAAAATTTGCGCGGCCAGTGGCACTGCTCGCACGTCTCCTGCGCCGGCCGCAGGTTCTCCACCGGAGTCGGAATCGGCCGCGGGAAGCGGTTGAACACCGTGGCGTACACCTGGCGCGCTCCGGAGAGCTTGGAGCGCACATACCAGGTGGCGCCCGCGCCCACGTGGCAATCCACGCAGCGTACTCGGGCATGTGGCGAAAGCTGATACGCGGTATATTCCGGGTTCATCACCGAGTGGCAGAGCTGCCCGCAGAACTGGATCGAATCGGTGAACTCGTATCCCCGGTAGCTGCCCACCGCGCTCAGCACCACGAAAACAATCACGAAACTGAAGAAGAACGCCACCGTGCTGCGCTGCGCCGGTTCATTCAGATCAATCTGCGGATAGACCGGACCCTCGGCTCCCTCCTGCCGCAGCCGCTGCCGCCGCGCCAGGTACATTCCCGCCGGAACCAGCGCCAGCCCCAGGATAAAAAACCCGGGCAGGATCATGTAGGCGAGAATTCCCACGTAAGGGCTGTGCCGGGGCGAGAGAACGTCAATCAGAAAGAGAAAGAGGATGTTGGCCAGGCTGACCAGGGCCAGGGCCCCGCCAATCGCGGCCAGCGGATGGCGGAAGCGGTTGATGATTCGGTTTCGCCTCTGGTCAGCTCCCAATTGTGCGTCGTTGTCCATGATGTCCGAGCCCGC
This sequence comes from Terriglobales bacterium, assembly GCA_035308585.1. Lineage (GTDB taxonomy): Bacteria > Acidobacteriota > Terriglobia > Terriglobales > Acidobacteriaceae > JAICWP01. The sequence continues at coordinate 1,607 of DATGGJ010000223.1, read as the reverse complement.
TGGGCCATTCCTCCTCGGCTGCGCCTTCCTATCGTTTTGGCGCCACTTCTTCGGATTTCTCCTGTATCGCCGCCTTTTCCTCGGCGGCGAGCTTGCGGGCATCGCCGTTCTTACCCGCCGCCGCTTCTGCCTCAGCGCTTTTCTCTCCCGCGGCAGCAGTTTCCGCGCGGCTGGCTTCCAACAGCCGCTGGGCATCCAACCCGTGCTCTTCCCGGTAGTGCTCCAGAGACACCTTGCCGTCGTACCAGGCCCAGTTCATCGGATACGTGTCGGGGTCGAAGAAGACTTGGTAGAAGTGCCAGACCACAATCGCCAGCGTGGCCAGCACCGCCTCGTAGAAATGAACCGCCGACGCCACATCCAGCCACCACCGCGGGATCAGGTCGCCCACCGTGACCTTGGCCCACAGCATGACGCCGGTGGTCGCCATGATCAGCATGCCCCACACCAGAGCCCAATACTCCGCCTTCTCGGCGTAATTGAAGCGCGCGAACTGCGGCTTTTCAGAACGTAATCCCAGGTAGTGGGTAACGTTCTCCACCGCATCGTGCGCGTCTTTCATGTTCGGCAGGAAGTCCCGCAGCAGGCGCCGGCCTTCGCGGCTGGCAGCGGCGTAAATAAGGTGATAAACGCCCAGCGAAATCAGCACCACCGCCGCCACCCGGTGAACGATGCCGCGCACCGTCTCGCCCCCCACCCAAGCGGCAAACCAGGAATCGGGGAACTTGAGCGCGAACCCGGTGATCACCAGCACAAAGAAGCTGGTCAGCAGGATCAGGTGCTGCACCCGCTGGTTCAGGCTCATGCGCACGAGCACGCGATGTTCCGCCTTGCGGCGCGCCAGCGTCTTCATGCGCCAGATCAGAAAATTGTGCGCCAGCATGGCTCCGATGACTGCCAGAATCATGCTGATGTAGAAGCGCCGCACCCAGCGCACCAACACGCTGCCGGTATCGGCCGAGAGGGGCGCATCCACGTGCACCTTGGCCAGCACGAACTTCTGGGTTACGCCGGGATGGCACTGTCCGCATGTCTTCACCAGGTTGGCGCGGTTAACCGTGGAGTGCGGGTCTGCCGAAGGCAGGATGTTGTGCACGCCGTGGCAACTGGCGCAGTTGGCCACCACCGGCGAGCCCAGCCGCGAAGCCAGCCCGTGATAGCTGTCCATATACGTGCTCACCCGGTGCCCGGGCACGCCGAATTCCTGGGTCAGACGCACCCCTTCATGGCAGCGCGCGCACGTGGCCTGGGCCACCGACTGCGCCGATACGCTGGAACTGGGGTCCAGCGGCGCCTTGATGGAGTGAATGCCGTGGCAATCGGTGCACACCGGCGCCTGCCAGTTGCCCCGGGCGATCGCCGTTCCGTGGATGCTCTGCGCGTAAGCCTTCTCCACCTTCCCGTGGCATTGCCCGCAGGTGTTGGGTACGTTGAACTTGAAGATCGGCGACTTGGAGTCGCCCGCGGCGCGGATCTCGTGGCTGCCATGGCAGTCGGTACAGATAGCCGCTTTCTCCGAACCCGCGGCCACCGCCCGCCCGTGTACGCTCTGCTGATAGGAGTAGAAACTTTCCGCGCTGTGCCCGCTGGCTTCCATGACGAATTTT
>DATGGJ010000222.1:0-7116 GCA_035308585.1 Terriglobales bacterium | reverse complement strand
GCTGGCGTAAGAGCAAGGTCACTCGATTGGATTCAGTCGCGAATGTGTTTGTGCCGGCTTCGCGACGGCGGAAATGGAGCGGGTTACGATTGCCGGCTGGTAAAGATAAATCTCATGGCCGCTGTTGGGCACCATGACATGTTGGCTGTTGGTCGAAAGCTGGGCTAGGTCGTTTTGTAAACGAAGATGGTCTTGTTTAGCCTGCTCCGAAGTCATGCCGGGGGCCGCAGTCACATCAAACTCAGACGCCGTAACTACAGCTCAAGGCATCTTGCCGAGGGGATGACGACCACGGAGTCGTATTTCGTGCAGCCGACTCAGGTCAAACTGGAGGTTCAGTCCCCAGCTCTTCACCAGCGGGAGTACTTTCCTGAGGTCTCAAATGAGACGATATGTAACGCTGCTGGCTTGGGTCGCTGCGCCAGACAAGCATACGGCTGGCTTGATTAGAGACCGAATTGTGCGATTCGCGGAACGGCAGGATGCCAAGTGGGATTCACCATAAGTTGCGGTCTGGCCCCGGCTTTTCCACCAATACTGATGTTAGTAATCCCACGGAGCACCCACGACAAATTGGACAACGTTGGACACTGCCTTTGGAGTATCGTCAGCGAAATGATAAATCTGAACTTGAATGTCGAATGTTCCTGCAGTTAGGACGAGATTTGCTGGCACCCTTGCAGTTACGTGAGTCGCATCGCACTGGGATAAATCCGTAACGAGCCAAGTACCCTTCGGATTCGCGGTAGAACTCCAAAGGACGCCTGGGTGGTCAGTTCGGTCTGTCGGGGAAAGAGGGAAACCCTTCCCGACAATAGTCAGGGTGAAATCTTGCGCACCTGGCGAAACGCCGGTTGGTGACAGAGAGGAGATAACAACGGACGACGACCCAGTCGGCCCAGTCGGCCCGCCACCTTGGTTGTTGCCATTATTATTCTGGCCCGGCATGGCGGAACTGCAGCTAATAGCAAGCAACAGTGTTAGGAAGGTTAAAGCAGATAGAAGAACTTTCATATGGACTCCCTCCGTCGCGCACCGACGCGCTCCGAAAGCTAACTGAGCCCCTGGGCCAGATTTGCGAACGATACCACGAACGTTCTTGCAATGTCCAACAAGATGATTGAAGGTAACAGGCCTTCTCACACTTTACAATCCGCAGCTTAGTGAGGGCGGGTTTCTACCGCATGGATTCTTCCACTTCATTGAGCCAGCCGGGACGCTTGAGGACTTCGCGGGGCTTGGGACCGTCGGCGGCGCCCACAATGCCGTCTTTTTCCATCAGGTCAATCAGGTGGGCGGCGCGCCCGTAGCCGATGCGCAGCCGGCGCTGCAGCAGGGAAGTGGAAGCCTTGCCAAACTCGATCACCAGGCGCACCGCATCTTCGAACAGGGGGTCGTTTTCGTCGCCGCCCTCCCCCCCTTCGCCACTTCCGGAGCTGCCTGAGCCTTCTTCCTTGGGCGCTTCCAGGAAGTGCTGCTGATACTCGGCCGTGCCCTGCGAGCGCCAGAACTCCACCGCGGCGGCAATTTCCTTTTCCGTAACAAAGGGTGCATGCAGACGCTGCACCCGGGCCGAGCCGGAGGGAAGGTAGAGCATGTCGCCCCGGCCCAGCAGCGATTCGGCGCCGTTGGCGTCCAGAATGGTGCGCGAGTCCACCTTGGTGGCCACACGGAAGGAAATGCGGGCGGGGAAGTTGGCCTTAATCAGGCCGGTAATCACGTCCACCGAGGGGCGCTGCGTGGCCAGCACCAGGTGGATGCCCACGGCGCGCGCCATTTGCGCCAGCCGGGTGATGGATTCTTCCACGTTGCCCGAGTCCAGCATCATCAGGTCGGCCAACTCGTCAATGATGATCACCAGGTAGGGCAGGGGCCGCTCCTGCTCTTCGCCGTTTTCGAACAGCGTGGGCATCTCGTCTTCGAAGAGCTGGTTGTACTGGTCAATGTTGCGCACGCCTTTTTCCGCCAGCAGCTTGAGGCGGCGCTCCATCTCGCGTACCGCGTTGCGCAGCGCATTGGCTGCCAGCTTGGGCTCGGTAATGATGGGGGTGTAAAGGTGGGGCACGCCTTCGTAGACGCCCAATTCCAGCCGCTTGGGGTCCACCAGGATGAAGCGCACCTGCTCCGGCGTGGCCTTGTAGAGCATGGACATGATCATGGCGTTGATGGCCACGCTCTTGCCCGCGCCGGTGGAGCCGGCAATCAGCAGGTGGGGCATGGCGCCGAGGTTGGCCACCACGATACGGCCGTTGATGTCCTTGCCCAGGGCCAGGGTCAGCTTCGATTTTTCACTGGCGTATTCCTGCGACTCGATGACCTCGCGCAGCCAGATGGTTTCGCGCTCGCGGTTGGGTACCTGCAGCCCAACCGTGGACTTGCCCGGCATGCGCTCGATCAGGATGCTTTCGGCCCGCAGCGCCAGGCACAGGTCGTCGGTGAGGCCGGTAATGCGGCTGTACTTGATGCCCGCTTCCGGCTTGTACTCAAAAGTTGTGACCACGGGGCCAGGATTGATTTGCGTAACTTGGCCGTGCACCTCGAACTCGGCGTATTTCTGGGTGATCACCTGGGCCAGCGAGCGCAATTCCTCCTGGTCAACCCGGTGGGCCTCGTCGGGGCGGTGCAGCAGGCTGCTGGAGGGCAGTTTGTAGCCGCCGGCAATTTTGGGCAGCGTGGTCTTGTGTTTGGCGCCGGTATCGGCGCGCTCCGCCACTTCCGGCTCCGGAACCGGTTCTGGCTCCGGCGGCTCCGTGCCCAGCACTTTGGCGGCTTCGCGGGAGAGCGCCTCCATGCGCTCCTGGTCTACTTTCTCAATGCCGGTGCGGGGCAGCACGGACGATTGCCTCGCCGGCACGAGTTGCGCGGATACCACGGGCTTGGCCGAACGCCGCTTATCCAGTTCCTTCTGCAAGCGTTCTTTCTCCCGCGTGGCCCGCCAATCCCGCCAGCGCTCCATGAGGGCAATGATGAAACCACAATGCGCCGCCGCCCAAGCCTTGGCGGTGCCAAAGGAGAAGGCGGTGGAGAAGTACAGCGCGACCGCTATGACGCTGGCGCACACGATGTAAGCGCCCAGCAGGTTCAAGTAGTGGATGAGGAAGTCGCCGACCATCCTGCCCAGCAGGCCTTCAATGGGAATCACGTGCCGCCAGCGCAAGTGACCCGGCAACAGCGCCAGCAGCGCGGGCACAAAAATCTGCAGCCATAGCGCGCCCAGCGATTTGGCCACCGGCGATGCCGTTTTGCGGGAGCGGAACCAGCGCGCCCCCAGCAGCGCCAGCAGAAAGGGCCCAAGGAAAATGCCGATGCCGAAGAATTGCAGCAGCAGGTCCGAAACGATGGCGCCCACCACGCCCACCCAGTTGCGCGCCGCATGCGCGCCGGTCAGGGTGGAAGCGCTGTTAAAGGAGGGGTCCAGGGGGGAGTAGGAAGCCAGTGCAAGGAAAAGGAGGATCGCGGAGACGAACAGCAGGAAACCGATCAGCTCGTTGAGCCGCCGGTTGCTGGTCGGAACGAATGCGCTGGAGAAATACTTCATGGGCGTATTCACCGGTGGCGGTCCCGTGCCGGCACACAGGCACACCTAACCGCCTTTGGTGCACGAAATACGCCAGAGCAGGAGAATTATGCCAGAAAGTCGGCTGCGGGAAATGGGAAAGTTAAGGGGAGTGTGCCGAGTTAGTCTCCGGGGTCCGGGCAACCTGTGACGTAACGCCGGCTGTCACGCCCTCGCCCCGGTCTGGGAGCGAAACGCCGGCGCTACTCGGCTCAGCGCACCGCCATGCGCGCCGCCCAGGCGAAGACCGCGATACCGAGCACGATGCGGTAAACGGCAAAGGGCACAAAGCCGCGCTTGCGCACCCAATTCATGAACCAGGCGACCACGCCATAGGCCACGATGAATGAAACCACGAAGCCGATGGCCAGCACTATCCACTCCTGCCCGGTGCGGGGGGCAATCCCGATATCGGCCGCGCCAGGCTTGTGGTGAAACGACTTGAACAGGTCGTAGCCGGTGGCCGCCACCATGGTGGGAATGGAGAGAAAAAAAGAAAATTCCAGGGCTGCCGGCCGCGACATGCCCGTGACCTGGCCGCCGGCAATGGTGGCCATGGAGCGCGAGGTCCCGGGGAAGACGGCGGAAAAAATCTGGCAGATGCCAATCCAGATCGCCTGGCCCAGGCTCATCTGCTCCACGTGCTCGGTCCTGTAGCCCAGTACGTGGGCACTGGCCCCGGCGGCGCCCACCGAACGCGCCGGCAGCGGCCGGGGCGGACCATACATCGCGTCCACAATCCACATGATCAGCCCGCCCACCACCAGCGACCCGGCCATGACGTGCACATTTTCAAGGTTCTTGCCGATCTCCTTGGTCAGCAGGAGCGCGGGGACTGCGGTGAACACGAAGGCCACTGCCGTCAGGGTAAGGGGGTGAGTCCAGATGCTGTGCTTGCCATCGCGTCCACGGGGAAAGGTAGCCACAAATTCGCAGATGCGCTCGCGGAAGTAGATGGGCAGGCAGAGGATGGCGCCCAACTGGATGACGATGGAGTACATCTTCCAGTAGCCGCTGGAAAGGTCCACTCCCAAAAAAGCCTCAGAGAGCCGCAGGTGAGCGGTGGAACTGACGGGCAAAAATTCGGTCAGGCCTTCAATGACTCCCAAAAGCAGGGACAAAAGATAGTGATTCAACTGAGCTCCAATGATGCTGTATCAGGTCTATGCGCAAAGGCAATTTTGTCTCTTGTAGCACGGCGGAAGGGGTTGTGAACAGAATAACCCAGGGATTGGGGCACGGAGCGCTGGCAGTACCGACCTGGGCTGTTTCCCAAGCCGGGAAAGCAACTTCTCAATTCCCGAGTGCTTCTACTGGGGGAGGTGTAGAATCCTTTTGTAGGGACTTCAGCAGGACGGGTCCTCCACCCGGCTTCCGAGGCTTGCATGAACGTCCATTTTAGCTACAAAGTTAATAAGACTCCCGACATAGAAAAAGAAATCAACCAGCAGATAGAGAAGATTCGCAAGCGGCTGCAGGTCTTCCGGCCCGAGCTGATCCACCTGAAAGGCATTGTGGAGCAGAATTCCGTCCGGGAAGGCTTTCTGGTCTCGCTGAACCTGCGCCTGCCCTCGGGGCAAATGGCGGCCCAGGAGCGCTCCCCGAACGCCACCACCGCCATCAAAGGCGCGTTCGAGGATCTGCTGGAGCAGCTCATCAAGCATAAGGACCACTTGCGAAACACGCACAAGTGGCCGCGCTGGCGGCGTGGGGGGCGATCCCGGCCCGAGCCCCAGGTGCCCTTTGAAGAGACGGTCGCGGTGGTACAGCCGCCCACAGTTTCGAGCGAGGACATCAGCACCTATGTGAACGCCAACCTCAGCCGGCTGCAGCGCTTCGTGGAACGCGAGCTGCGCTACCGTGAGAGCGTGGACCAGTTGGCTGCGGAAGCGCTGACGCCGTGGGAGATCATCAACGAAGCGGTGGCCAATGCGCTGGGCGACGGTCTGGAAAAGCCCGAGCGCCTTTCCCTGGAGCCCTGGCTTTACCGCCTTTCCATGCGCGCCATTGACGACCTGGCCTCCCGCGCCGGCGAAGCTCCCGGAGACGTTCCCCTGCAGCGGAGCCAGCGCGCTCCCAATGTCCGCGCCAGCGACGAGCCCCAGTTGCAATATCATCAGCCCGACGAGCAGTTGATCGCCCAGGACATCATTCCCGACCGCGGTACAGCCACCCCCGAGGATATTGCCGCTTCCGACGAGATGATCACTTTGGTGGAGGCGGCCCTGCTCAGCGCCCCCCGCGAAAATCGCGAAGCCTTCATCCTCAACGCCATTGAGGGTTTCACGGTACAGGAGATCGCCGCCATTACCGACCGCAATCCGGAGCAGGTGCGCGCCTCCGTGAATGCCGCCCGCGACCACCTGCGCAAAGCCCTGCCCATCCCCAATGAATTCCGTGACAAGCTGTTGCAACATACCAGGACTGCTTGACCGTAACACCACAGGAGGTGGGGAATGATCCGTCGCCAAGACATCCGCGAACTGGCTCAGTTTGAATGCGGGGAAGGTTCTGCCGCCCTGAGCTTTTATTTCCAGCCGCGGACACCACTCAACAAATCCCATCGCGAAGAGGCCATCCTGGCTAAAGACCTGGTGCGCTCCGCCCTGCGCGAGGTGGATAAGAACGGCAAGGGAAAGAGCGCTCGCGCCGACCTGGACCGCATTCTGGAAATCGCCGAGCGCCTGCACGGCAACCAGGCGCGAGCCAAGGCGATTTTCGCCTGTTCCCAGCAGGGATTCTGGCGCGAGTATGACCTGCCGCCCCGCCTGGCGGGCAGCAGTGTGGCCGTAAACCAGCGCTTCCACCTGCGTCCGCTGGCCGCCATCCTGGGCACCATGTACAGCGCTTCCGTGGTTTTGGTGGACCGCAAGCAGATGCGCCGGTTCGCCCTGACCCTGGACGAAATTGTGCCGCGCGAGGAGATCAAGGCGGAATTGCCGCGGCGCGGCCGCAGCGATGGTTTTGCCGGCTACGACGCCGGCCACGCCCAGCGCCACGTGGAGCACGAGGCTATGCATCACTTCAAAGCCGTGGCCGAGCGCATGAAGGAGCTTTACGACACCGGCGTTTCCGCCAACTTCATCGTCGGCTGCCGCGACGAAACCTGGCCCGAGTTTGAACCTCATCTGCACTCTTACGTGCGTCAGCATCTGCTGGGCCGGGTAAACCTGGATGCGGCCACCGCCACTCCCGAGCAGGTACGCGAGCAGGGCCTGCGCGTGCTCACCGAGGCCCGCGCCAACCGCTGCGAAGCTGTGCTGCGCGAGGTGTTGGGCCAGGCGCAACGCAACGGCACCGGCGCGGTGGGATTGCGGCGGGTGCTGCGTTCGCTGGAGACGGGCGAAGTCCAGGCGCTCTTGCTGGGCGATAGGTTTGAGGCTCCCGGAGTGGAGTGCCCCAATTGCGGCCACCTCGATTTCCACGTGGGTGACGCTTGCGCGGTTTGCGGCCACCAGGTGCGCCAGCTCAGCGACATAGCCGATGTCCTGATCGGCAATGCGGTGCGCAAGGGCATTGAACTTATCTACGTGGAACAGAATGAAGAACTGGAGAAGGTG